>JBDLJP010000365.1:0-1820 GCA_039714295.1 Candidatus Fermentibacterota bacterium | reverse complement strand
GGCGCATCGCCGCGCAAATTTCCGTTCAGATAATTATCCAAACTTTCTTGCACGGTTCCACTCGCACCAGTCGCGAAAGTTAGGGAAGTACGGGTATGCTTGCCGGAAGTGTGGATTCCCTTGTTGGAGAACTGCAGGCTCTTTCGGAACCGCTGGATCGCCTGGTGTATAGAATAGACGATTTACTCATAAACAGCTCGGAGATGATGAACAACCTGTCCAGTTTTCTGGAGATACTCAGGAGAGACCCATCGGAGCTATTCATTCAAACTTCTGGAGAGGGGGTCTGGCAGTGATGCACAGACCATTTGTATTCATAGTATTAACAGCGATTCTGATCTCATCGGCATGCATTACAGTTAATGTGCCTATTGGAGGCGATCCGGAGTCAGCGGCAACTGTATGGTCAGTCGATCCGCACAGGATGGATCCCTGGACAGTTTCAACCGACCTGATAGTTCAGATAAAGGATTTTTCTTCCTCCCCGTCTGTTCAGGGAGTACAGATGATAGTTCTGAACGAAGACGGCACCATCAACAAGACCTCTGCAGATATCTGGGGCAGCCGTCCTGTAGAGCTTCTTCCTGATATTCTTCACAGGGACATGATATCCGCCGGCGCCTGGGGAGCAGTGCTGCGCACATCCACGCTTCTGCAGGAGAACCTTGTGGTTGAGGGATTTGTTAGAGAATTTGGTGGCAGGGTTGTACCGAACGGCTGGGAAGCTGTTCTGGATGTAGATGTTACAGCTCTCGATGGAGATAACTTCGAACTTATCTTCCAGAAGAACTATCGTTTTCACTGGGAGCTTTCCGAACCGAGTTATTCACAACTTGCAGGAGCGATGAAAATCCTTATTGAAATGTGGAGTGAGGATGTCATGGGAGATGTCTGGTCTGCGATGATGCCGATCCGATAAATGGGGTTCTTCAGCAGGAACAGGAAAATAAGCGAATCAGAAAAAGAAACCCTTCCGGTTTCTGATCCGGTATCGGACGATCTTCTGAACTATATCATTGTCATCCTCGACAGCTGCAGGTACGATACGTTCATGGAAGCCATGCCTTCAACAATCATGAAGCTTGGTGAAACGGAACAGCGTTATTCCTACGCCTCATGGACGGCTCCGTCGCATTACAACCTCCTGATGGGGCTTATGCCTCATATCAGTCCAAAGAATGTTTTTGCGTCTGAATACTACAAGAAGGATTTTCTAAGGTTCAACGAGAGGCTTGGAGCAGCAGGTGTGGAATTCAAAAGCCTTATTCCCCGTCTCTACCTTCCGGATTTCCTTCGAAGTTCCCTTGGATACATAACAAGGGCTATGGTTTCGCTGCCTGTTCTGAACAGTCATACTCCGGTCAACTGCGGATTCGATTCATGGAAGCTCATGCCAAAGCATAACGATATGGCAGCGATGCTTGACTGCATGACCTTCAGCCCGAACAGACCCTCATTCTATCTGCTGAATGTGGGTGAGACTCACTATCCCTACGCACTTCCCTCGGAACCCAGGGGAGAGTGGCCGATGATAAGCGGAGTCCACGGTGTCTTCAAACATCTGGATGATCATGCAGTCGGCGGCAGACTTGCACCGGAAAAAGAAAAGCCCAGGTTCTTTGATCAGAAGCAGCTTGATTGCCTTCGCGAACGCCAGATAGATACCGTACGCTACCTTGATACCGTATTTGAAAAGCTGTTCGACATTATTCCGAGTAATACCTACATAACCGTGACCTCAGATCATGGGGAACTATTTGGCGAGAATGGTTATTTCGGTCACGGACCTGTCTTCCATGAAAAAGTATTCCAGGTTCCGT
>JBDLJP010000364.1:0-1840 GCA_039714295.1 Candidatus Fermentibacterota bacterium | reverse complement strand
CCGATCCTCGCCGGGAAGCACAAGGGGGAGACCAGTCAGGAGTTCATTGTATCTATTTGCAGCTTCTCTTCTTCTGTCGTTCCATTGGGAGATATATCTGGATTTAACACCCAGTACCGCCCCCTGAAAAGCGGACATTCTGTAATTGTGTCCGATGAAATCGTAGTGGTACTTCTCTCTTGATCCATGATCCCGCAGGGTTCTGACCCTTGCAGCGATATCTTCTGAGTTTGTAGTTACCGCGCCGCCTTCACCGAACGCTCCAAGGTTTTTCCCGGGGTAGAAACTGAACGCGGCAGCCCTGCCGAAACTTCCCGCTGGTCTTCCATTTCTCGAAGCGTTGACGGACTGGCAGGCATCTTCAAAAAGCTGTAGACCGAAACGCTCTGAGATATTCTCCAGCTCCGGCAGTGCCGCAGGCTGGCCGTAGAGGTCCACGGCAAGAATCCCCCTTACTTCCGCATTTGTTTTCGGATCGATGGGCTTCCCGTTTGATGAACAGGATTCAAGGAAGCTCTCGACCTTTTCAGGTGATAGATTTAGAGTGTCCTTATCCACATCCACGAAAACAGGGACATGTCCGGCCAGCACAATACCCTCCGCTGAAGCTGTGAAAGTATTAGGAGGAACGATGATACCGCTGCCCGGCTGCAGGTCACTGGCCCATATCATGAGATGTACCGCCGCTGTTCCGCTTGAAACGGCTATACAGTGCTTTGTTCCGGCTATTTCAGCGAACTTCTCTTCAAATGAGGCGACCTTGGGACCAAGAATGTAGTAGCATGTATCCAGCACTTCCGAAAGCTCACCTGCGATTTCGTCTTTTATCTGATTGTACTGTGTTTTCAGGTCAAGAAATGGCACGGACATCTATGTTACCTCCTGATGGGATCATGAACATTGTTTATTCGAAAGTAATCTACTACGCTTGCCTTGTTCAGTCATCATCTGAAGAATAGATTCGTTTAATGAGAGCGATAACACATATTTCGGTAAGCACAGCTGCTGCGGTGATCACCGGTGTGGCTGCTGAACCTGCTGCAGCTGCAGGGATACTTCTTTTTGGCGGTTTCCTGGATGTTGATCATATAGGGCACTTTGTCGCTTCCGGACTGCCCCCTGACCCGCTCGTATTTTTTCACAGTATTTTCAGGAACGAAAAGCAGCTGGAGAATGAATACTCGATTAGACGGAAGATTCCATCGAACTGGATCTTCCCTTTACTTCACTGCATAGAATTTGCACTTCTGCTGTCCGGAGCAGGTGCATTGCTGGGCTTGCGGCTGCTGTTGTGGGGAGGGGCAGGAGTTATCCTCCATCTGCTGATGGATCTCAGAAGTTACCCGTGCAGTCCGGAGTTCTTCTCGATCATCTGGCGGATTTCACACAGGAAGGTACTGCTCGGGGCATGGAATGAACACCGATCGGAAGTTCACTGGTAGCCTGCTATCTGACCAGTATCCAGTTTGAATATCCGCCTATTTTTCTTCCGATCAGCCGTTCAAGAGCGGAGTGCATTCTGCACCACAGCCGAAGGTGTTCATGGTCGGGGGGATTATCCGGATCGGAGTAATCCTCAGCCTGCCAGTCTTTGTTATCTATCCGCTCACGCATCACTGAAGGATGTGTTCCGGTGAGCAGAGGTATTCTGTCGAGGGGTCCGTAGTCCCATGGTTTACCTGAATCGGAATGTTTTTTCGCAATCCATTCATCATCATGATAAAAACCATCCATAACTATCGTTTTCTTTTTCATTACCTCCGGATGGCGGACCCATCCGTAGTGGTAGATCCTGGCGCCGCAGTCGGCAACGCGGAGTTTCCTGCTGTCCCTCCTGAAG
>JBDLJP010000363.1:0-1882 GCA_039714295.1 Candidatus Fermentibacterota bacterium | reverse complement strand
CTGAATCCCTGCCTGATGACGACGAATGGGGACCAGGCGCGCATATCGCGATTGTCGTTGCGTCAGGTGCCATCATGAACGGAGAGAGCGGATCGTTCTTTCCCTTCGGCAGGGTGATGGGCAGCGAAACTGTATGTGATCTTCTCCGGGAGGCGGCCTCACAGACAAGCGTCAGGGCAATCGTACTGAGAATTGACTCCCCGGGCGGGGATGCCCTGGCAAGTGCTGATATACACCATGCTGTTGACAGGATACGCAGGGAAATCCCGTTAGTGGTTTCCATGGGCGGTGTTGCAGCATCCGGTGGTTATTACATAGCCTGCGGAGCGGATAGAATTTTTGCCGACAGGATGACAATTACAGGCTCCATAGGGATAATATCAGGCAAATTCTCCTTTGGCGGCCTGATGGATAGTCTGGGAATCAACATCGAAGAAGTATCAACAGGTCCTATGGCATCTATGAACAGCCCATTCCGCCCGTATACTGACCGGCAGAGGGACAGGGCTTTTAATCTGATGGAAGATGGGTACAATCTTTTCGTTGAAACGGTAGCCCGCGGCAGGGAAATGACATTCGAAGAGGTGGATTCCATTGGCCGGGGCCGGGTGTGGTCCGGGACAGATGCTCTGGAAGCCGGCATAATCGATGAGTACGGCGGTGTTGTTGATGCACTGTATTACGCTGCGGAGCTGACGGAAATGGAAAGCGACGAAGTTCCGGAAATATGCATTTATCCAACACCCTCTTTTACGGGCAGTATCGCGCTTCCCGGTTTTGGTATTTCTGAAGATCTGGTTGAGTTTCTTGCGTCGGATCAGGTTCTATATCTGATGGAGCCGCTCCGTACTGAATAGCCATCCGATCAGAAAGGATGATGCCCTGAAAAGTTCAGCATCCAGACTCTGGTTCAGCGGGATCATTCTGATTTCTCTGTTTCTTCTTCTGCTTCCGTACGGAAGAGTATTCATGTCTTCTCAGCAGAGGATCATCGGAGATCAGATGCCCGAGGCATCCGTGAAGAACGATTCCGATGTTTACGATCATGTATGGCATTTCTGGTGGGTGTCGAATGCTCTTCAAAAGGGAATCGATCCCCGGTACTGCGATCTTATATATCCTCCAGCAGGTCTTTCCCTGGTTTACCACCATATCGGCTGGTTCGATACTTACCTTTTCGCTTTCACCGGAATAAGCGGTGCTGATCCAGTTCTTTCATTCAATCTCTCGCTGCTGCTGGGTACACTTCTCACCGGGCTGTTCGGCTGGCTTCTTGCCAGATCATGGGGCGCTGATACATACGGCACGCTCTTTACGGCTCTGGCTCTGGTCTGGCTTCCCTCCAGAACGGCTCACCTTCTGCAGCACTATCAGATCGCCAACTGCTGGGCGCTGATAGCCGCTTTGTGGCTCTGCAGAGAGTACCTTAAAAGCAAAAAACGGAGATACTTCCTCGGGTTTGCGGCAGCTATGCTTGCCGCTGCGTTTCAGAGCCCGTTTCATGCGATATTCGCAGGTATCGGAGTTATCGCAACAGCATTTATTACGCGTTCGGAGTGGAAAAGAACTGTTATGCTTGTTCTTGCGGTGATGATTGTGATGGTTCTTTTTGGAGCCTTTGTCGTAACCGCGCCCGGTAATGCCGGATCACCTGTGATGCACTGGAGAGAAGCCATATACTGGTCGGCCGAGCCGCAGTCGTTCATCCTTCCCTCTCCATTCGGTCTTCTGGGAGAGGTAACAGGATTGCAGCAGAGAGTGTCATGGATGCCGAATACGTACGAAGGTGTGGTCACCCCCGGTCTGGTTATACTTGCAGCCTTCGCAATCATAATATGGAAGAAGAAGCGCTTGCGGTTCGCTGCGGTCGTACTTGGACTGT
>JBDLJP010000362.1:0-1883 GCA_039714295.1 Candidatus Fermentibacterota bacterium | reverse complement strand
ATACAGGATGGTTCAGATCGTACAGCAGCTGAAAAAGAACTTCCCCTCAAGAAGAATAATAACTATTGCGGGGCCTTCTTCCAGCGGTAAAACAACCTTTGCAGGGCTTCTGAAGACTTACCTTGTTGCTCAGGGTTTCGGTGCAAGGCTCATAAATGTTGATAATTACTTCAGAAACAGGTCTGAAACACCCCTGGATTCCCGTGGAGAGCCTGATTTTGAATGTCTTGAAGCTATTCATACGGATATGTTTGGAGAACATCTGGGTATGCTGCTTGAAGGGATTGAGATTATGATGCCCCAATTCGACTTCCATGCCGGGGTCAGAATCGATAATCACACCCCGATGAGACTTGGAGAGAATGAATTCCTTCTCGTGGAGGGTATTCACGGCCTGAATGACGCACTGACACCGGGCATTGCGCCGGAATCCAAATTCAGGATATACGCCTCAGCTCTCACGCAGCTTAACATCGATCGTATCACAAGGATGTCCACCTCTGACAGCAGACTGGTAAGGCGTATGGTAAGAGATAGTACCCAGAGGGGGTACTCCGCTGAGCAGACAATAGCTATCTGGCCGTCTGTGAAAAGAGGTGAGAGGAGGAACATTTTCCCTTTCCAGGAGGGTGCGGATGCGATGTTCAATTCCTCTCTGCCGTATGAACTTCCGGTTCTAAAGAAGTACGCGGAGCCCATGCTGATGGAGGTTCCTTACGATTCTCCGGGTTATCACACCGCGATAAAGCTTCTGGATGTACTGGATTGCATAAAGCCTATTGATACGAAACTGGTTCCTATCACGAGCCTTTTACGGGAGTTTATCGGAGGATCGATCTTTTCCTGAATGGATCGATAGGCACTTATGGTTACTTACAGGTAAATAGAAACTGCTATATTCAGGGAAATAGAACAGGAGGATATACAATGATTGTGATTCTTATTGCACTGATGTCGGCGCCATTGCATGGACCGGACATGTCTGTTCTGAGCAGGCCGGTAACAGGACCTTACTCGAATCTTCTGTATTCCGCTGATGTTCCGCACGATTATGATGTTATTTCTTACGATGTCAGTGTGGAAGTGTTTCCTGCACTTGAAGTGCTTGAATGCACTACAGAGGTTATTCTCACCTCTGAAATATCCGGACTGAATGAAATACGTCTTGATCTCGTTCAGCTTGCCGTGGATTCTGTATGGGATGCAACAGGACCGCTTTCCTATATCCAGGTTGAGGATTCAGTTTTCGTTAATCTCTCGGCACCCTTGAATCCGGGTGATACTACCGGAGTTAATCTCATCTATTCCGGAACACCATGGAATGAGGGAGCATTCGGTGGTTTCTATTTCAATACTACCGGTTCTGGCAATGTGTCCTATCACATGGGTGTTGGTGTGTATACCGATCCCCCGTCATTGGGTCGCGTGATATTCCCTTCATGGGATCATCCTGCGGACAAGGCATCTATCGATTTTCACATCACAGTTCCAGATACCCTCTACGCGGTAGCCAACGGTGATCTATTGTCCATGGATGAGAACGGTACCGATGCGACCCTGACCTACAACTGGTCGCAACCGCAGCCAATGTCCACTTATCTTGCCGCCTTTGCCGTTTCAGATTACGTTGTCATGGTGGATTCCACTTACGACTGGATCTACTACTTCGTGTACCCCGGAGAGGAAGACGATGCGCTTGTAAGCTTTCAGAACGTAAACCTGATGATGGACCAGTTCGAAAGCACATACGGCCCATATCCATGGGAAACTAAATTCAGTTATGTCCAGACACCAAAAGGAGATATGGAGCATTTGACTCAGGTGTACCATATTTATTTCGCTATAAACGGGAGCAACAATTACGACTGGCTCCTTGCCCATGA
>JBDLJP010000361.1:0-1885 GCA_039714295.1 Candidatus Fermentibacterota bacterium | reverse complement strand
CGGAGGACGAGCATACAGGTACAATGGAATTCTTCGATTGGTGAGGGGTTCTAATATCATTTCAGTGTATTGACGGGACTGGATAGTTATCTGTATTCTTACATCTGATACGCAATTTATCTATTAGTAATCCCGCCATTCTTGAGAAGGATGTAATAGACCAATCAATTAACTTGTTCTTTCCAGGGGGTGTTCTATGAAGTTCAGTTTGAGATGCAGTTGTTTTCCTATCCTGCTTGTCCCTTTTCTGGTGGGTATCTTAGCGGGTGATGCAGCAGCTTCCGGATCATCTGCTGATGATGATATCCTGATAATCCTGTGTGAGCTGACAGGCGAGGACCTCGGGCAGACCAGGGTTACCGAAGTTCTGAAACAGTGGCTTGATGTGATCTATAGCGATTACGATAACGTAACTGTGGAGAGATCGGATCTCTCTATCACCTTCAATCCGGCCGATTATTCCGATGGAAGCGCAATAGCTTACGCCGAGGGGCTTCAGAAGGATGCGGATGTTGTTCTGTGGGGCGCTTACATGGTGGAGGGAACAAGAGTAAGAATAGCCCTTGTCACACAGCTTACATGTATGATCTATGAAGATCCGGTTATGGGTGCCGCACCGGAGATATTCTCGGGTGATGAAGCTTTTCCGATATCGGATATCGCTCCCTCCGAGAACCCTCCGGAACTATTTACGATCAATGCATATCAAGCTCTGGCATGGATATACAGTTATCGAGGTGACACAGAGGAGACTCTGGCTCTGCTGAACAGAGCTCTTGATTTATCCGATTATGCTGGAGACATAACTATTTCCTCGTTACTGATAGGCAGAGCAGAGCTCTATCTTGTTGCATTCGACCAGCCCGAATTGGCGTTGAACGATATCAATATTGCCTTTGAGCTATTTCCGGAATCTCCATCGATAATTCTGCTTCGGGAACAGATACTCGCCCGGCTTGAATCAGGTGAAGCAACTGAGTATTCCGAACCGATTGATACTGAGGATGGGTCCCTGGATTACTATTACTCCCGGGCAGTTGCTCTGGATGTAGCTGGAAGATTCGAAGAAGCGCTTGAATACTACAATGCTGCCATCGAGGTCGGAGGTACTGACGCTGAACTCTCATCTTTGTACAATGATCGCTCCCTCTGTTATTCCTATCTTGGTGATAACGATGCCGCTCTTGCCGACGCCGAACTATCCATTGAACTTAACCCTGAGAACGGCTGGGGATACGCAAGGCTCTCGGAACTGGCAGATATGAACGGGGATTACGTATCCGCGCTGGATTTCCTGCATACAGCCATCAGTATTGAACCTGATAACCCCTACTTTCTTGGCAACCGGGCAAGGGTATACTTCTTTCTTGATAATAATGAAGCGGCGGTTACTGATGCCCTCGCATCGGTGGCTCTTGATCCGGGGGATTCAGATATTCATTACCTTCTTGCCACTGTATACGCGGAATCCGGTGATTTCGAGAATGCGATTGACTCCTACACGGCAGCAATTGAGCATGAAGAGCAGAGAGGGAATACAGCCACCTATCTGGCATTCAGAGCGACCTGCTACGCTGAACTCGGATACATAGACAGTGCTTACGACGATTTTGAGGATGCCATTGAAATGGACTCAAACTGTGGCCATGCCTTTTATTACCGAGGTATAGTCAATTATCTGCTGGAACAGTATCCCGATGCGGCCTGGGATTTCAGAAAAGTACTGGAAATATCTGATAATCCGAACACTCGAGCGGAAGTACAGATGTATCTTGACGAGATGGGATACTGATCCGACAAGGTTACTCAGCAGTGTTCGGTAATAAATCATGTATCCTGTTACAGGGAGAGGGCCGGAACTGAGGTTCTTCGCTGCATATCAGAT
>JBDLJP010000360.1:0-1885 GCA_039714295.1 Candidatus Fermentibacterota bacterium | reverse complement strand
TGATCTTGAACTTTCACCCAGGCGGTGATCTTATCTTATTGCGTTCCAAGCCTGACTCCTTCCCTAACCTGAGCATCGGTGCTTACACGCACGTATGCGACTGCCTTTTTCATGGCAATTCCTTTCGATGTCTGTTTATTCCTAGATGTGTATTAGATGGGTGTCCGAATGTGTCCGGTTTTATACACAGTATCTTTCTAAGGAATTATGATGTAGAAGCTGTTTGGGTGCTGAATGATTGAGTATTCCAGAGTTACCGGAAAAATATCGATTCTATGAAATATTCATAACTCTCACCGAATACTGCCGAACTGCCCGTTGAACAGGGAGTCAGAATCGTTGGTATAGATACCTTTGCTTGACGCGCGATTACAGGATGTGTAAATTATTATGGAATGATATTCGGGAAAGGCTTGACCGGGTATCCCTCATCTCATCTATGCTCACCAACTCCGTTTTCGAATACTATTCCAAATTTGGATACCGACCGCAGCGGTTGAATGGGGTATTTAACCGTCTGCCGGTAATGAGGGGAGACGGAACGATGAGAATCCTTTTAATCATACTTACTGCCGCGTCGCTGTCGCTGGGCGACATCCTGTTCGAGGACGATTTCAACGATGGCAATGCAGATGACTGGTACGAGTATCCCACAACTGCAACTTACCAGGTTAATGACAGTCTCCGGTACGAGATGTCGTATTTCGGTACTGGAGACGACTATGCACTCTCCTGCAGGGGAGATGTCGATCCGACTACCATGTCGGTGGAAGACTACTCAGTCAGGGTCGAAGTCATAGGCCACTGGCCCACTCATTTTGCCGGACCGGAAGTCAGACTCAGCTCAGACAACACGAGTTATGGCTTCTACCTTGACTGGTCGTTAAACTACTGTTACATAGGGAAGTACACCACCAGCGGGTGGACTACGCTTACACGTCACTATTCTACTTCCCTGAAATACGACGTCTCATACTGGTTGAGATTCGAATGTGAGGGTAATACCCTCCGGGCCAAGGTCTGGCAGGGTACCGTAGGTGACGAACCCCCCGTGTGGCTTCTCTCATGCGTGGATTACGATTTCCTGAACAACGGATGCATGGCTCTCGGGACCGGCGGGAATTATCCGGAGTGGGATTTCAACGCTGAATTCGACAATGTACTGGTCACTGACCCACTGGGACCAGCTGCTTTGGAGCAGACCACCTGGGGAAGCATCAAAGCCGCACAGTTCTAGCCCGGGTGCTGACTGATCACCGGGATTTCAGGATATCAGATCCCTCCCTTATCTGCTCACGATGACCCTGGTGATCCAATCCGAGAAACCGGTTCTGAACCGGGTGATATATACACCGTTTGGAATGTCCGCGCCGTCTTTATCCTGGAGATCCCACAGGAAGCTGTCAGCCTCGGGAGAGATCTCTGACGTTTCGACGCAGCGACCGGTTAAATCGTAAATCGCGATCGTTCCGCCAACCCCCTGAATCGGAATCGAAAACTGGCAGGAGCCTGAGGTCGGGTTTGGGCTCGCCAGGAAATCAGCAATAGGGATACCTGTCCCCGAATCCTCAATTCCCAGTTGGGAGAGAACGAAGCTTACCTCAACTGCCTCTTCTGATTCCACAGTAACTCCGGTTACCGACTGGGAGTAGTACCCGTCCGCAGTAACTGTAACATCGTATGTTCCCGGCAGCAGGGTCTTGTGATAATCTCCCAGGGTTACATCCGTTCTGCAGAATCGAAGGGGCTGGAGATCCAGGCCTTCGTAAAGGCCGATTTCCAGATTTGCGTCGATGGGATTCCCGGAGAGATCAGTCACTGTGCCCCATATGCCATAGGTGCATCCGGTAAAAAACTCTACAATTGCCATATAGTGAGCGTTCGC
>JBDLJP010000359.1:0-1885 GCA_039714295.1 Candidatus Fermentibacterota bacterium | reverse complement strand
GATGGCTGAATACATCGTTTCCGAAGAAGATGCCCGGGGTATGACAGCAAGTGCTCTCAGTATTGTTTCGGATCTGTCAGAAATTGAATTTGAAGGAGAGCTTCTTCTTGATAAATGGCGGCGGATCTATGAAATAACAGCCTTCTTCGCCGGATTTGCAGACGATCTATCCGTACTGCAGTACGCTTCCGCCGCACGGGAAACCGCGGGTTCCACAGCTGACAGCCGATTTATCTGGAGTATGGATTTCTACCGGTTATTCAGGAATTATGTGAACTCCAATTTTGCGGGTCCCGCCATATACAGCGGCACAGGAGAGCTGGTATCGATGCCGGACGAACAGGGAGAATTCGATCCGGACGACCTTCAGGAAGCATTTGTGAAAACCACAGGTTTCCGGTTCCTTGGTCAGAGATACACACCTGACAGCGAGATTCTTGGAAAACTCGTTTTCCCGTCTGTCGGAGCAAATCAGCAGGGAAACCGAAGGTTCATGCCCAGCGGTCTTGATATCGCCGCAGCCTTCGGCAGCGATGCTGCCATCTCCATCCTTGAAGAACGGGGAGATCTCGAGTATGCATTCTACACGGATTCACTCGAATCGCTCAGCGGAATGATAGAGGATTACAGCCCCGCAGACTGGCACGCAACACTTTACATGTCATGGCTTCACTGTATCTACCTTCTTCAGCATGAAAAGGGGGAAGGCTATCCTGATTTCATGCAGACTGATGCGTGGGAACGCCATACACTTTCGAATTTCCTGGCATCCTGGGCAATGCTCAGGCATGACACGATCCTTTACGCGAAGCAGAGTTATACGATGGAATGCGGATGCGCTCCCGGTCCATTCGAGGAACCGGTACCATCCGCAGGTTTCGTTGAGCCAGTACCGGAAGTTTACGCTGAACTCCATGCCACGCTTCAGATGGCACAGAGGGGTCTACGTGAATATGGTGTTCTTGACAGCGCTATCGAAGGCCGATTCAGGAATGCCTGTTCCATTATGACCCGGCTTCAGGATATAGCCGAAAGGGAGCTTGCAGGCTCCATGATAACTTCCGAGGATGCGGATTTTCTAAAGGGTTTCGCCGGCAGTCTTGAATCGGCTATTGCCTGGGGTGCTGAAACAACTGAAGGCCTGGAGACGTCGCTTATCGCTGATGTTCATACGGATCAGAACAGCGGCGGGGTGCTGGAAGTGGCTTCGGGAGACCTTGACTACTGTATGGTTATCTACAGAAGGCCTGACGGCAATGTTGAAGCTGCTCTCGGTCCCGTGCTCAGTTACTACGAATTTACATGGCCGATGTCCGACAGACTGACCGATGAAGCGTGGAGGGAAATGCTGTCGGATGACGTATCACCGGAAAGACCACTATGGGTAATGGAATACATGAAACAGCTGTAACCTAGAACCCGATCCCGGCACCGCCTGAGAATACCCAGTCATGATCGGTATCTTCGCCCGATACATGACGATAGATACCAGCGGAAAGAATGAAGAGGTGGAATCCTCCGCGTACTTCAACTCCTGCATAGGTCTGGTCATTCTCAAGACCGCTCCAGGGATCGTTCCATGTGTACATCAGGGAACCGCAGATATCAACAGATGTGATCGGAATAAAGACCATACTGAAAGCGCTTCTTATTCCCAGGTGAACCTTTCCGCCTGCAAGCCCCGGTTCCAGCCGGAATACCATACCGCTGTCTCCTCCCCAGAGACTGTTCCAGGGGATAGTGCTGAAGCCGATCGATACGCTTATTTTCTGTGGTGTGGTGACCTTCACTCCCACAGTCGGAGTCCAATCAGGGAAATCTCCATTAACCGTTGATATTGAAATTAGAAATACAAGACCAGCCAGCAATTTCATCTGGGTACCTC
>JBDLJP010000358.1:0-1887 GCA_039714295.1 Candidatus Fermentibacterota bacterium | reverse complement strand
GGGTCTGTGTATACGACAATGTCATCGTCAGCCAGTTCATCAAGAATGTTGATGAACTGCTCCGAAGTTACCGATCCGCCCTCTCCGGGGAATACTGACACACCAAGCGTGACAGGCAGTATCTCAGGGAAAGCCTCATCCCAGTTTATACCTGTTTCGATGATCTGGTCCGGTACGGTATCAGGGATGACAGCTTCCTCATCTGAATCTGCCAGAACATCAAGCAGAAAGAGACCGCCGACTACAACGACAAGGCCAATAGTGATATAGGTCATTGCACTGGAATCGCCGTCTTCACCGCTTTCTCCACCCCCGCCTTCTCCTGCCGTGAGGGGGCATGAAAGCAGAAAGACAAATACCAGTACAAGTGCCGATGCAGACCTGTATCCTGATTGCATGTTACTCTTCCTCTTCGGTTACACTGGCCATGATCTTTTCCTTTATATCCTTTGGAACCGGCTGGTAACCCTCGAAGCTCTGAACGAAACTGCCCCTGGCCTGAGTCAGTGATTTGAGAGTGCTTGTGTACTGAAAGAGCTCAGCCTCCGGGATACTGGCTTTTATAATCTGGAAAGCACCCTCAGCTTCAATTCCCTGAATACGCCCGCGTCTGGAGGTCAGATCGCTCATTACATCCCCCATGAACTCTTCAGGAACTGTGACTTCCATGCTTACGACAGGTTCAAGAAGGCTGGGTCCTGCATTCATCATGACTTCCTTAAAGCACTTTCTTGAAGCCAGTTTGAAAGCCATATCAGAGGAATCCACCGGGTGGTAGGAGCCGTCGAAAACAACAGCCTTTACATCTACGACCTTGCATTTCGAAATGGGACCGTTCTTCATTGCCTCGATCACTCCCTTTTCCACTGCGGGAATGAAGTTGGTGGGAACGTTTCCTCCGACCACCTTGCTCTCGAACTCAAAACCGGCTCCCCTTGGCAGGGGTTCAAGCCTGATGAAAACATGACCGTACTGACCGCGTCCACCGGTCTGTTTTTTATGCTTGTAGGAACCTTCAGCTTTTTTAGTGATCGTTTCGTGATAGGCTATCTTCGGTTTGAAGGTTTCCGTATCCACTCCGGTTGAATCTTTCAATCTGCTGAGCATAACTTTAAGGTGAAGTTCACCCATACCCGAAAGAGTAGTCTGACCGATCTCGGATTCATTTCTGAGAATGAGTGTGGGATCCTGGGCTGCGAGTAGAGAAAGACCTGAACCCATCTTGTCCTCGTGACCTCTCTCCTTGGGGGCTATCGCAACTCTGTAAACCGGTTCGGGGAAAACAATGGGGTTAAGGATGATCTTGCTTCCCTTCTGCCCGAGAGTGTCGTTTGTGGAAGTACTTTTCAGTTTTGCGATTGCGGCTATATCACCCGTAACGAGCTTATCCGCATCAGTTCTGGTGGAACCGCTTATGAAATAGTAGTTGCCGAGACGTTCGGAAGCATTTTTAGTAGTGTTGGAAATATCTGTTGTCCCCTCGATTCCACCGCTCAGTACGCGTACGAAGACTATTTCACCCATATGCGTATCTACTTTAGAGTTGAATACCCTGGCCACGAAGGGCCCCGATGGGTCGGGAGGAAGCATTACTTCTTTGTCGCGGTCGGTTGCGGCCTCGGGAGATCCCTCAAGAGGGGAGGGAACCAGGGTTGGGATTGAATCAAGAAGGAACTGCTGTCCGACAGGAGGGATTGCAAGTCCGCTGAATACGGGGAAGAAACTTCTGGATGTAAATGCTTTCTGCAATCCGGTAATCATCTCTTCTTCGGAAAGTGTTTCATTTTCGAAGAATGATTCCATCAGATTTTCATCGGATTCGGCAGCAGCTTCGATAAGCTGCATCCTGTACATTTCAAGCTCATCCTGTGCTGAATCCGGGACGGG
>JBDLJP010000357.1:0-1894 GCA_039714295.1 Candidatus Fermentibacterota bacterium | reverse complement strand
TATACGAAATCGAAGCTGTTATCCGCGTATTCCAATGCTGAGCGAAGTCCGTTGGTGCTGAACTTGCCGAAAGTCAGGTTCTGTCGAGACCATTCTATAAGCTCCGGGTTAATATCCGTACCGAATACTTCCACTCCCTTGAGCTTCTGCAGGTGTCTTGCAATACGACCGCAGCCGCATCCGAAATCGAGTATTCTCTTGAAATCGTCTATTTTCCTCCCGCACTTCTGAAGAATGTTCAGGATCGCAGCGGTTCCCAGGGCTCCGGTGGAGAAAAAGTGAACGGGATCGTAATTTGCAGCTACCTTGAAACATAAGTGCGGAGACGGATAAGGGAGACCATCCGGTGCGGATTCACTGCCGCTGCGAATTCGCCAGTGAAATGTTTTCCATTGCCCGATAAGTTTTCTGTAGGCATATCGTCCAGCATGCAGAAGATGAACGGATCTCAATAGATTACCTGCTGCTTTTCTGATTTTCATTCTATATCGCTGTTCCGGTCGCTCAGAGCAGTTTCCAGCCTTGTGTATGAGCGTCCAAGATGTTCGCGGATAATTGCAGGATCATAAGTTACATTGGTAGTTGCGGGGAACTGAATCAGTTTGTTAACATGCAGGAACAAAGCATGTGCATCCGGCTTTCTCCCGGTGAGAAGCAGCCTGTACCCCAGATCAAGCGCTTCTTCAAGTTCCGGTTCGTACAGTTGATAGTAATCAGCTGTCACTGTCATGCTGCGGGAGGTGTTTCTTTTAAATTTCCTCCACAGTTTGCGGGCTGTTCTGTAAAAGCTCCGACTTCGCTTAAGTAACTGGCTCAGCTTCTGTCTTTTCCGTAGAGAACTGAAAGAGTCCATCCGAATGCTCCGGGAGGGTACTCCAATACCAATGAGGTGATCCCTGAGCAGGGCAGCAGATGTAAGGACAGTGGACCACATCCCCTTGTGGGTGAATATGAATCGGAGGTCGTGAATCCCTGATGCGGAAGCCATTTCGAAAGCCATTCTGAGCTGATCAGCCCTGTCATTGTGGCTGAAAAGGATATATCGCCAGACAGTCCGAACGGATGAACCGGAGGATCGGGCAGTTCTGCTGAAGGAATTCATGTAACCGTATGCTTTTTCAAAGTTTCCGCCCACTCTGTACTGTTCGAGACTCTCCTGGTCCACGCCGTCTATGGAAAATTGAATCTGATCCAGACCGGAGAATACGTGGCTTTCCTCAAAATTTCCATGAGCATTTGTGATCAGAGAGAGAAATGCGTCAGGATAGTACTTTCTGGCAAGACCGATTATCTGCCAGAGATCAGGATTCATCATAGGCTCTCCGTGACCTGAAAAATCGAATGTTCGTATGTCTATTCCGTTCCCGGAGAAATCCTGCAGAACTTTCTGAAAAACAGAGGGTGAGAGTGTGTGAGGCTCCTGAAGCCTTTCTCTTTCTTCAGGCGTAGCGCAGGCTTTGCATCTCAGCGTGCATCTGGAAGAGGGTTCCACCTGCATAACGTTGATTACACGGCTGTTGAAGCATGGAGAACCCCGGAAAGACAGACAGTAGCATCCCGGACAGGTTTCAGGAAATGGAAGAGAATTACCGGAGAGCTTCCTGGCAATCAATGTGCATGGGCCGCCGGGTGAGACAATACAGGACATATCCTTCAGCGGATCGTACTGCTGCAGAATCTTATCGCTCCCCGCATCGTCCCAGCAGACAAAATTACCGTTTGCCCGGAGAAAAAGGCTGTCCACGCTCGGGCATTGCATTCATGTATCCTTCAGTTAATTCATCAATGTGTCAGAACAGATCTGATATTTCGGATTTCCCGCCGGTAAGCATGAAAGTAAGCGGCGCGCGCTCGCGCAGAGGGCCCATTGATCAGCAAACCCCCGGCAGAGGTA
>JBDLJP010000356.1:0-1924 GCA_039714295.1 Candidatus Fermentibacterota bacterium | reverse complement strand
CATCTTCTCAAGCACCTCGGCGGCGATCCTGTCAGTTATTTTAAGGTCTTCGTGATCCCCGGAAGTGCAGACCCATCGGAAGGGACCGAAACCGTAATCGAAACAGATGGGTCCCATGATGTCCTCAACATAGGAAGGGTATGTAAAAGATCCGTCATCACGGAGAATTCCGTGCGCACCCGCTCTTGAGGCTTCAAGCAGGAAAGCGTTGCCGTAATCCCAGAAAAACATTCCTGCAGTACTCAGAGTGTTTATAGCCCGAACCTGTCTTCGAAGGGATTCCTGCACCTCTTTTCTGAATTTATCCGGGTCTTCAACCATCATACTGTTAGATTCATCGAGGGAGAGACCAATCGGATAATAGCCTCCGAGATACGGGTTGTGAAGGGAGGTCTGATCACTTCCAAGGTCAACATGAACGCCTTCAGCGGCGAGTTTTTCCCACAGATCAACGATATTTCCGGTGTACCCCAGGGAAAGAGCCTCCCCTTTCCTGAGAGCTTTTTCAATCCTGAGCAGAACCCTGTCAAGATCATTCTCGATCTCCTGCAGCCATCCCTGTTCATACCTTGTCTTTACAGCCTTAGGGTTGATCTCTGCGATCACGCATACAGCGCCTGCAATAACCGAAGCCTTTGCCTGGGCTCCGCTCATGCCTCCCAGCCCTGAAGTGACGAACAGTTTGCCCCGAAGATCTGCCTCCGGCGGTAATCCGAGGTATTTTCTTCCTGCGTTAAGAAGCGTGATAGTAGTACCGTGTACTATCCCCTGGGGGCCTATGTACATGAAGCTTCCAGCGGTCATCTGCCCGTACGATGTTACTCCCAGAGCGGACATCCTGTCGTAATCTTCCCTGGAGCTGTAGTTCGGAACAACCATGCCGTTCGTCAGGACAAGTCTGGGCGCTTCGGGATGAGACGGAAAGAGACCGAGGGGATGTCCCGAATAGAGAACAAGGGTCTGATGCTCCGTCATCTCGGAGAGGTACTTCATTGTGATGAGGTATTGAGCCCAGTTCTGGAATACGGTTCCATTACCACCGTAAGTAATCAGTTCCTGCGGATGCTGGGCAACCGCGATATCCAGGTTGTTCTGGATCATCAGCATTATTGCGGCTGCTTTGGGAGTTCTTGCATGGTATTCGTTTATAGGTCTGGCTTTCAATTCGTCTGCAGGTCTGAATCTCCTCATGTATATCCTGCCGTCATGCTCAAGCTCGGCTGCGAACTCCGGAGCAAGTTCTGAATGCCATTCCGCGGGAAAGTAGCGAAGCGCGTTCTTCAAGGCAAGTACTTTTTCCTTTGCGTTCAGCACATCCGGTCTTGCCGGCGCATGACTTACACCGGGAAGGTCCGGCGGCATCGAAGGTATTGAATCCGGGATGCCGTATGAAATATGTTTGCCCAGAGCGTCTGACATGAAAACCTCCACTGTGTATATTCATAATGACCGATGTAATATGATAAATAATAATCAACGCGTTTTCTTTTACAAGGAGAAGTTTGTTATGAGACTGGTTACGCTTTTTCTATTCGCAGTTGTAACTCTGGTTTCCGCGGAGACCTATTCGCTGATGAATTTTCGACCGGTGAGTGAGACTCAGGTCGAACTGTTCAACAGGCTTGGTTTTGAAGTGGTACAGATGAACGAAGATGGTTCTGTGGATTTTGTTGCAAACTCCACTGAGCGGGGAGTACTGCTTGAGAATGGTATTCATGCCGCAGTAAGAATTGAGGACATGGAGGCTTACTACCAGGCTCGCAACGGGACGGGCCGTTCAATGGGCGGTTTCTACACCTGGGACGAGGCAACTGCCTGGATCGATTCACTTGTGGCCGCTAACCCCCTTATTACTTCTACCGAATCCATCGGAGACACATACCAGGGTCGCCCTCAGAGAGTTGTAAAACTATCAGTGAACAAT
>JBDLJP010000355.1:0-1928 GCA_039714295.1 Candidatus Fermentibacterota bacterium | reverse complement strand
CGATGCTCCGAGACTGATTGATTTTAAGTATTTCGGCGCCATTGCGCCCGACCGCTCCTTCGGAAGAGTATCCGACGGCGGCTCTGAATGGAGCATTCTTGAATACTGCACACCGGGCTGGTCGAATTCCATTCCATATACAAATGCCGGTTACCTTCAGGTCTCAAGTCCTTTTCCAAATCCGGTTTTCTCAGGATCGGTGGCTCTGGATATAACAGTCGACGCGGGACAGACGGTGGTTTCCGTTTACGATCTTGCCGGAAGGCTTGTTGACGTCATCATGGATGAATACCTCCAGACCGGTGAGCACAGAGTTTACTGGGATACCATTCAGGGAAGGGGCGGTATCGCTCCGACTGGAGTTTACCTGATCCATGTGCGTCATGCTGCAGGGCTGTCCCAGAGCAGGAAAATTGTTATTCTTGGCGACTGACATGTCAGTTGTTTCAGTCTGATAATAGCTATGATGGTGCGGTTTTAAGCACCGGAAAACAGGAGGTTGTTGTGCTGCTATATTCACTGCTTGTTTCGTTTATGATGGCTGTACCGGGAGATATTGTTATTACTGAGATCATGTACAATCCGGATGGACCGACTCTCGGTGCTGATGATCAGTACGAATGGATAGAACTGTGTAATACAGGAATCGCACCGCTGCAGCTTAACGGAATGATGCTGAGCGATGGAGCGAATCAGCTCTTTCTTCAATCATGTACGCTTGATCCCATGTTCCGCGTTGTTGTCGCGGCGGATGCAGAGTCATTTGCAGGGGCGTACGGAACCGGTATTGCAACCGTTTCCTGGGATGGGGTCTGGACGAAACTGTCCAATTCCGCCGATACACTGATCCTTTATTCATCCAGCGGAGAAGTGCTTGATGAACTGATCTATTCCGATACCTGGGGTCTAGCGGAGGGAGACACGACAAGAAGCGAAGCTGATGGTCGGGGTTCCTCCCTCGAGAAGATCATCCTTCAGGCGGACAATACGGAGGGTAACTGGGCACCTTCTGTTGACTGGGCATGCCCCGGAACCGATCCTGAAACCGGAGATCCTGTCTGCTGGGGTACTCCCGGATACGTCAACAGCGTCGAGTAAAATCCGGCTTAGTAATCTATATCGTTTGTTGCCGTAACCAGGTTGATATTATCGATTCCAGGAACGCTGTTCAATCCTGTTACAATATCCTGTGAACTGATCCCGGATTTCAGCGAGAGATCGTAAGTCAGTGTAAGGTACACACCGTCGCTGGACGGTTCAATATGTATAATAGTGCTCTTACTTGCTTTATCCAGAATGAAATCTATGTACGCCTGTTCGTCGCCCGATTCCCTGTTGAAACGGAAACGGAGTATGAATTCGCTTCGGTGCATTGAGCCGAAGTTGGTCTTGGCAAGAACCAGCGCCACAAGGCCAATGAAGAAGGTGGAGAATACCGTCAGAACGTAATTGCCCGTACCCGAAGCAATTCCCTGTGTCAGGGCGAAGAATATGAAGGCTGTATCCTTGGTATCCTTAACTACGGTTCTGAACCTGACGATGGTCAGCGCTCCGACAAGAGCGAAAGCTCTGGCAAGATTGCTTCCTATCACCATCATCACCGCGCTTACCGTAATACACATAAGCACCAGGGTTACGACGAATGATTGTGAATATGAAAGCCCTTTGTGAGTCTTCTTGTATATCATGCCTATAATGAGCCCCGCGCAGAGGGCGAGAACAAGGTTAATGATTACCGACAAGGGGCTGTATCCAAGTTCCTCTGTACTTTGTGTGAACCACTGGCTCAGTTCAGACACGCCGGTCTCCTTTCAAATATCCGATCAAGATTCGAATAGAATGTATCCATATAAACAATATCGGTGGCATACGCAAATTTTGAGAAGGAGATCCGCTTCAGTTCGAATTCCTGAATAAGCCGGTGAAAC
>JBDLJP010000354.1:0-1951 GCA_039714295.1 Candidatus Fermentibacterota bacterium | reverse complement strand
TTCCGAGCAACTCTGCGTAACTGTCCAGCCTGTTATCAATTTCCTGGATCCTCCAGGGAGCGCTGTCTATTCTTGAGAGTATGCTTTCACATTCAGAAGAGGCTTCAGATAAGGCGATATCCGCCTGCTCGAGCAGTTCAAGGACATCCTTCGACTCTATTCCGGAATTGGCAAGGGAATAGCTGAATCCACCCAGTGAATCAAGAATACCGTCATCTCCTGCGATCCCGCGGGTTATTTTCCCCAGAGTTTCGGCACTGTTCCGGACAGCTTTCAGCTCACGCCTCTCGGATATGAGACTGCTGTAATCCTCAACAGAGGGATTGAGCTTCTCAATAAGCGAGAGTTCATGCTGAGCAATATCCCTCTTTTCCGATACAGCCGAAAGCTGCGCGGTCAGTTCATCTGATCTCTTGAGGGTATTTCTGTATTCCCCGAACCCGATGCCGAGTTCATCTGCAAGTGCGGAGCAATCACTGAAACTATCGAGCGCAGCATTCTGAACACTTCTATTCAGAAGCGCAGGGGTCGAACCCTGCGAATGCAGGTCTACAAGACCGGTCAGAAGGATTCTGCCCTCTTCGAGGGTTGTCAGCTCATCATTAATGAATAAACGGCTTCTGCCCTGGGCTCTGACCTCTCTTCGTACCAGGAATTCCGAACCATCCTCCGGGAGGAAAAGAGCTTCAACGCTTGCTGCAGCCGATCCGGGTCTGACCAGTGATGTGTCCGCCCGCTCTCCAAGAGCAAGCAGAAGTCCGTCTATCAGAACGGATTTACCTGCTCCGGTCTCTCCAGTAAGGATGTTCAGACCGCGGTCGAATTCTATCGATGTATCGTTTATCGTTGCCAGATTCCGGAGTGTGAGGCTGACTATCATATCAGCCCCTTACTCCCCAGCCGAGTTTCAAGCCCAGCCTGCTGTAATAATCGGGCTCATCATGAAACCTGACGCTCATACATGATCCGCGCCCTCTGGTCACCTTCAGTATATCTCCGGATTTCAGAATTCCCGATGGAGATCCGTCAGATGATATCACCGGACCTGTACCTCTCAGATCGCCTATCTCAACTGAAATGGTACTGTTATCGGCAACAACAAGCGGACGCAGAGATAGGGAATGAGGACATATCGGAACGACGAGAATAGCGGGCAGTCCCGGATCAAGTATCGGGCCGCCGCACGAAAGACTGTACGCCGTTGATCCGAAAGGCGTTGATATGATAAGTCCGTCACCGGCCATATGAGCTACCTGCGTGTTATTGATGAAAAGATTGAAATGCAGTATTCCACCGATCATCGAACGGTTAATACTGAAATCATTGATAGCGGTAATGACCTGCTCGGAGGGAAACTCAGCCTGGAGCACCGGGGTCGTATCTATGTAATAATCACCTTCTGCTATCCTTGTTATTGTCTCACCGATACTGGTTTTTTCCGCACTTGCGAGAAATCCGAGATGACCGGCATTCACACCGAGTACAGGTGTATTAAACTCCTTGAAGTAACCCATTCCGCGAAGTATCGTGCCGTCACCGCCCAGAACGACAGCCATATCGCAATTATTATTTTCAGGGATATCAAAATCCTTAAGATGATCTGCGGATGGAGCTGCCGATCTCAGGGATATATCGTACTTTTCACAGTACGATATGAGGTTCTTTATCAAACCGGCGTAAGGTGGATTGAACCTGTCAACGTAAAGACAGAGCCTTCTTACAACTGCGGGATCATGAACCAATAAAATCACCGATCCTATCAGCGAGCGTTTCGGGATCAAGACCCATGCGAAGCATGAGTTCCTCCCTTGATGCATGGGGCTGAAATTCATCAGGAATACCTGTTTCAAGAACGGATCCGGAAGGTAGATGAGAACTGATGAAGGAACCGAATCCGCCTGTCGCGCACCCATCTTCAACGGTAACCACCCGACCGCATGCTTCCGCAAGA
>JBDLJP010000353.1:0-1965 GCA_039714295.1 Candidatus Fermentibacterota bacterium | reverse complement strand
AAAGTACCGTCCCTGACTGGCTCCTACTGCCTTTTCACTG
The DNA here is from genome assembly GCA_039714295.1 of Candidatus Fermentibacterota bacterium. Taxonomy (GTDB): domain Bacteria; phylum Fermentibacterota; class Fermentibacteria; order Fermentibacterales; family JCC-6; genus Aegiribacteria. Next base: position 1,925 of record JBDLJP010000353.1, on the reverse strand, counting down.
ACAAAGAGTATATCATCAGGCTGAATGTCTGCATCGGCCTCTTCAAGACCTTCCTCAATGGCCATGAGCAGGTTGTCCCCCTTCAGTATAAGCCGGGTCTTTATGGGGATGCGCTCCCAGCCGGTACCTCTTGCGGATATTATTTTCTGATTCATAGTTTACCATACCTTTCAGGCGAAGTATGCAGCAGTGAAGAGCATTGAACAAGAGGAGGAAAAGGGGATGAATCTTGCAGGAGCCCTGATCCGTGATGTAACGGAATACCTTGAGAACCGTACTACAGTAATTATTACTGTAGGATCGCTTGAGCAGCATGGAGATGCCGCTCCGCTGGCGTGTGATACTATTATTCCGGTAAGGCTCTGCGCTGCTGCCGGAATGAGAACCGGTACAGCAGTTACACCAGCTGTTACTTTCGGAATGTCCGAGAATCACATGGGGTTTCCAGGAACAGTGTCTCTCCAGCCAGACACGCTCTCTGCCGTTGCGAAGGATATTTCGATATCCCTCTATACCCATGGATTCAGAAAGATAGTTTTTCTCAGCGGTCACGGAGGAAACAGAAGTCCCATCATTGACGGTTTAAACAAAGCCTCCGAAGAATGTCCTGAAGCAGATTTCAGGTACCTTCTTTACGGGGAGTTGCCAGGCGTAGCTGCAAAGCAGAAAATTTTGTTCTGCCCGGACCCCGGATATCATGTTACCGTCACCGAAGTGTCGATGGTATGGCATCTTATGGGCAGAGAAATGCCTGAGTTCGAAAAGCGCAAGTATCCTGCTGAACCCCCGGGTGGAGCAGTCCTGTCCCGGGAGAAATGGAAGGAGCTCTATCCTCACGGCGGAGCCGGTTCTGATCTGAAATTCGTATCCGAGGAAAAAGGGAAAGAATTCTTTGATTTTCTGGTAAACAGTCTCTGCATTTATCTTGAAGCGCTGGAAAATACAGATAGCTGACTTCACCTCTGACGGGCTTACGGGTTAACATCTTGGCAATCAGTATGTGATATTATATATATGTCATATGACATACAATGGAGGTCAATATGCTTGAACCTGTTCTTGGCTCTCTTGTGCGCGAGCAGGTACTCGTCTTTATTCATACGTATGGAGAAGGTTTTGCAAGAGAGATATCCAGGTATTTCGAAGCGTCTCTCGATTCAGTTCAGAAGCAATTGAAAAGACTGGAAAAGGGCGCAGTACTGGTATGCGAACAGAAGGGCAGAACACTGATTTACAGTTTCAACAAGGAGTATCCATTATTGAAAGAACTGGTCGGATTACTCGATAGAGTCAGCTGCCCCGGCTCATCGGACACGGGAGGCAGTATACGTCGAAGAAGGTGCTTTATGCGAAAACGAAGAACATCAGGGTTGTCTCGCGTCACCGTAAAGGAATATGGAGAAAGGTGATAGAGAGAAATGCTTACTATCTGTGAAATATTTCGTATAATACACCAGGTCAATCAGGGGGAGTCCATATGAAGAGAGTACTACTGTTTCTTATGATAATTGCGTCAATAGTTGTTATAGGATTCTCTTCAATCTATATGGTACGAGAAGTGTCAAAGGTTATAAATCTTTCCCGCATGGGAGATATGTGGAGCTTCATCTGGCTTCAAGAATACTCTCCATACGCGGAATTCGCTGAAGTTGACGAGAATGATTTTCGCGGAACTCCAATACCCCAGGCAGGTGATGTTCTTGTAGAAATCGATGGTATTCCATCAACCCAGAGCAACTATTTCAGTGTATTCAATGTTGACACACCTGCCGGTAAAGAAATTGATATAAAGTACATTCATGATTTTGAGATATATTCCACAACCGTGGTTGCCAGGTCAATTCCGCTTCATATGCAGATTCAGGTATGGATTCTTGTAGTATTGAGATCACTTATCATTTTTGGTCTGATACTGGTGGGGCTCT
>JBDLJP010000352.1:0-1982 GCA_039714295.1 Candidatus Fermentibacterota bacterium | reverse complement strand
CCGTTTTGGTTACATGTCCAACTATAAATGCGGTCAAACCATTTGTCTTGCATACTCTTATCAACTCCGATGTGCAATGTCTCACCTGTGAAACCGAACCCGGAGCACTGGACAGACCAGCGGAATAGAGTGTCTGGATGGAATCGATAACAGCAACGGAGCAGTCTGCGTTAACCAGGTTATTCAGGACAGTATCAAGATCGGTTGCCGCCAGGATTTTCACATTATCCTGCAGAGCGTTTATTCTGCGCGCCCTCTGGGCAACCTGTTCGGGGGATTCCTCGCCGGTAGCGTACAGGACCTTCTCTCCTCTTCCTGCAAGCTCTGAAGAAAGCTGAAGCATCAGAGTACTCTTTCCTATACCCGGCTCTCCCCCTACAAGGTTCACCGATCCCTTCAGAACACCGCCGCCGAGAACCCTGTCAAGTTCCTCGATACCTGTTACGAGCCTCTCACCTGAAATTTCGGGAATCTCCGTAATGGGGACAGGAAGGGATATCGTTCCGCCTGAGTGAGGTTTGCCGGGAAGTTTAACGACCACTTCCTCCACCATGGTGTTCCATGCCCCGCAGTGGGGGCACTTGCCGGACCACCCTGCCGCATCCCCTCCGCACTCGTTACAGACGAACAGCGTTCTCTTTCTGGCCAATCTGCTCCTTAGTACCCTGATTCGTCTTCTTCAAGAGGAAAAAAGCGGGTTATATCGGTCTGGAAAATAAGGTTCACTATACCCAGAGGACCGTTCCTCTGTTTACCGATCTTCAGCATGGTCTCAATTCTGAGATAATCTATCTGATCCTCAAACTCTCCGTTATTACCGGAATGCATCCCGGGCTGATGAAGGAACATTACAAGGTCGGCATCCTGTTCGATGGCTCCGCTTTCCTTGAGATCACTGAGTTCGGGGGGGCCGGTTCTCTTTGTGGCCATACGGCTCAGCTGGGAAAGCGCCATCACTGGAAGATTCATTTCCTTGGCAAGCGCTTTCAGATCTCCTGAAATACGCGCCACCTCCTGCTGCCTGTTCTCGGTTTTACCTTCAACCCGCATAAGCTGAAGGTAATCGACGAAGACCATGCAGATATCCTCCCGTCTTATCAGGCTCCTGACCTTCGATCTTATCTCCATCGAGCCGATACCGGCTTTATCATCGATGAAGATTTTCAGCCTCTGGAGCCTGTCGGCTGCGGCCTGAAGCTCGTACCAGGAATCCTGGGAAAGAGTGCCCTCGATAATCGGTTTTGTCCCGATATGAGCATCGGCGCAGAGCAGCCTCTGCGTCAGCATCGCATCGGACATCTCCAGGCTGAAAATAGCGACACCCCGCTCCGTCTGCTTCGCGATCTGAGCTGCCATATTCAGGGCCATGCTTGTTTTACCTACGCCGGGCCGGGCGGCCAGAATAATAAGCTCACCCGGATGGAATCCGGTTGTCATCTTATCCAGTTTTTTGAATCCGGTCGGCAGCCCGGTTACGTAACCCTTGGTGTTGCGGAGTTTCTCAAGCTCCTCGATGCCGCTGGAAACAAGCTGCGATATGGGTTTGAAATCCCCTGATGCTCTTGCCTCGGTGATAGCCATGATCTTGCTGGCGGCTGTATCAAGAACGATCTCGACATCCTCCGTACCTTCCAGAACTTCGTTGATATTCTCCCTGCTCACCTTGATGAGCTGACGAAGCATGGCTTTATCCTTGATGATCTTTATGTACTGAAGCACATTTGAAAGCAGCGGAATATCGTCTGTTAGGGATGCGAGGTACTCTATACCTCCTGCCTCCTCGAGGTTCTTCTTCCTTTGCAGCTCCTCTCCTACGGTTACCATATCCGTTACGCTGTTCTTTGAATCAAGATCGCGGCATGCCTGGAAGATCATCCGGTGTTTGCGGTCGAGGAAATCCTTCGAGTTGAGTGCATCAAGAGCTTCAACAGCCAGTTCCTGATCAAGAAGCATCGCTCCTAAAACACTCTTTTCGGCATCAA
>JBDLJP010000351.1:0-1993 GCA_039714295.1 Candidatus Fermentibacterota bacterium | reverse complement strand
GCTGGTCGAAGAACTGGCACTTCAGCACACAACATGGGGGAACATCAAAACCCTTATACAGTAAACTGTGCATAACTGATACTGGGGAGCCGGTTTTCCGGCTCCCTTTTCTTTTACTCCCGAAATAGTGTCTTTCAACAGCCAGCCCTTGACATGGTATGGCTGGAATTGCATTGGTTGCTGGTAAAGAACGCGGGAGCGCACGGGGACTGGTGTCCCTCCCGGACTTCAAATCCGGTGCTGGGTGCTAGAACCACCCTGGGTGGGTTCGATTCCCACACGTTCCCGCCATTTTATTACACCTGGTTTTCTGCAGCTATATGATCCAGCACCATCCCCGCGAGCGTATACCCGAAGATTCCCGGCATTACCATCAGGCTCGGTATACGATTTCTTATCCTTCCCCTGCTGTGGATCTGATCCTCCATATCGGGAGGAAATGAATGATCACCGGCAGGCTCAGTTGAATATACGCATTGTATACCACTGGTAATACCACGCTTACGAAGATATTTTCTCAGCTGTTTTGCAAGAGGGCAGCTTCTTGTCCTGGATATATCACCTGTACTGAGATGTGACGGGTCTCTCCTTCCGGACGCCCCCATACTGCTGAAAACAGGTATTCTCTGTTGAACGCAGTATTCAAGCAGTGCTGCTTTAGGATTAAGACTGTCTATGGCATCGACTACTGCATCGGGCACCGGGGTTAAAATCGAATCAGCGGTATCTGAATGAAAGAAGTCCATACTGGTTTCAACTCGGGTATCCGGGCAGGTTCTACGGATCTGATCAGCTACAATATCGACTTTGTAACCACCGCAGTCAGAAGTTACAGCGAAGGGATTCCTGTTCAGAGAGGTTTCAGTAACTCTATCAAAATCCACCAGGCGAAGTGTACCGATTCCACTTCCTGCAAGTGCTGCCGCCGCATGGCAGCCGACTCCGCCCAGCCCTATGATCGTAACATCCGCATTGCGTATTCTCAGAAATGAATCTCTGCCGAAAAAATCAACAACTCTGTCAAATCTTCTTTGAAATTCCATATCTTACCGGTCTTCTCCGATACCGAATAGTTTCCTTGCATTTCCTGCGGTTTCAAACGAAACTTCCTCTGGGCTGATTCCGCGAAGCAGGGCTAATGAATCGGCGATCCGGGCAACATGCGCGGGTTCCATCTCTTCGGGTTCGACCCCGTCCATTCCGATGGAGGGAGAGTCGGTCTCAAGAACGATTCTGTGAAGCGGTACCGCAGCCGCGGAACTTCTTGCTCTCTTTGCGCGAGTCCTTGTAACAGCTCCTCCGAATGCAAGGTAAAAACCGAGTTCAAGGAAACGATCAGCCAGCTGCCTCCCCCTGCTGAAGCCATGTACTACACCCCTGATCCTGCCATTGTATCTAGTTTCAGAAAGAATGGACAGCATTTCATCGAAAGCTCTCCTGCAGTGCAGGATCACAGGCAGACCAAGCTCTGCAGCCAGATCAAGCTGCATACGGAATACGGTTATCTGGATACTTCTGTCAGGATTATCAATTTTAAAATCAAGACCGATTTCACCCACTGCCACCGAACCAGCCTTCATCAGGAGTTCTCCAAGCATATCCGCATCGAATCTCTCATCGGCACACCAGGGATGAAGACCAAACGCGGGATAAACTCCCGGATACTCTGAGAGTTCAGCCACTCTTTTCCAGGAGCTGGTTTCTACAGCGGGAACGATGATCGCGGAAACACCTTTTCCAGCGGCTCTTTTCAGAACCCCGTGAATATCTGACCGCAGCGGCTCCATGAAGAGATGGCAGTGAGTGTCTATCAGCATTTCAAATTCCAATAGAAAAGACAGATGAATGTTATATTGGATTCATTATAATGCATTCTGCATCTATCGGCTCCATATGTCCAGAGCGGGGGATATCAGTATGTCAGTGTTCTCTGCTTGAATCCGTATCCCATTACATCGTAAGCGTCATGCAGCACCATGAAAGCATCCGGATC
>JBDLJP010000350.1:0-2018 GCA_039714295.1 Candidatus Fermentibacterota bacterium | reverse complement strand
GTTTCACCTGTCATGGGGTACCTACTAAACCAGGGACAGCAGGTACGCTTTTTACCGCCCTCGGGAAGAAGAGCATAAACATCCTTCATATGTTCAATACGGAACATGGAAGCGAAGATGGAGATATATCCTTCAGTGTGGCCGAAGGCTGCTTTGATAAGACAAGTGAAGTTCTTAATGAAATGAAGGATAAGATCGGAATTGAGAATATCACCGTACAACACGATCTTGCGATACTCAGTTTTGACCTTGAGGAGACCGTCTGTGAAACGGTTATTGGAACTATGACCCTTGCACTTAGTGCTCTGGCTAAAGAGCATATCGATGTAAAGCACATCGCCGCCAGCAGGAACAGGGTCTTTGTTGTTCTATCGGACGAGGAGGCTGATACCGCTTCTTTCACACTCAGCAGGGTGCTGAAAGAAGAACCGATCATACATCCCATCTGACATCGAACCCCCGAATCCCGCAGTCGGCTCATGCATCCTGTTGAAACATATGAGTAATACCCGAAGGTGGGGATAATAATGAGAATATCGGTTGTTCCGACTGTGCTTCTGTTACTTTCATCACTGGCGGCAGCCGTATCAGCGCCTGGTCCGGTTGAAGTGTTCAACTGGGCAGCCTATCCCGAGGCGGGTAACCCCGAGCTTGTGAATCCGGCCGGTTTCAGTTTTATCAGCAATCTCAGACTCAGAATAGGCATGACAGCATCCGACAGCTCTTTTGAAGGGTTTGACAGGATTTCCATATCATTTCCGGGCGCCGGTGTCTCCGGATGGTGGGATGATAATGTAAGTATGAGAAAATTCACCATTTCCTCCAGCATGAATATCCTTGATAATACCGCCTCATTCGGAGTTGGATACACATGGTTCGACCCCACAACTGGAAACAGCCCCTTTTCAGGTAAGAATTTCTATACGATCGGTCTGATTATACGTCCACTTGAATGGTTCAGCTTCGGTCTTGTGAGAAAGGGAGGAATTGATCTCCCCGGTGATTACGACATAGAAACATCGTACAGAGCCGGATTTGCATTAAGGCCTACGGGCGAAAATCTCACGATTGTCACTGATCTGGAAACAGGAACTGTTTTGGATGATTACAGCTTTTCTGCCGGCGTGGAAGTTCGCCCGGTTGAAGGGCTTGCCATCAGGGCTGATGTCGGGGAGGATTACCTGAGTCTGGGTCTGGAAGCCGGATTCGGCAACACCGCCCTTTCGTATGGCGCAGCAAGCGATAATGATTATTCATACTCATCCTCCAGAGGGGATATTACTTTCAGTACCGGTCCCGGACCGAACCTGTTTGAGCCATCAGGCCTGTTCGTTCGGTTTGAAACCGGTCAATTCGATGAACTCAGGCAGAGAGCTTTCCTGGGCTCTGTTCAGCCATGTTTTTCGGAAACAGCCATCCTTCTTGACAGGATCGCTTCAGATAAGTCCATTGCCGGTGTAATCGTTGATATAGAGGGGCCATCGAGTTCCCTGGCGCAGGCTGAGGAGATCAGGAACCTTCTGCAGCGGATCAGGGGATCCGGAAAGAAAGTGTATTTCTACCTTGAGAGCGGCAGCAGCGCAGAGTATTACCTTGCTTCATGCGGCAGCATGATCTGGATGCATCCATGCGGAAGTGTGTCATTCACCGGCCTCTCGATGGAGGCATTCTTTCTGAGGGAATTTCTTGACCGTTTCGGGATTTATCCTGACCTTATGCATATAGGTGAGTACAAAAGCGCGAGCGAAATGCTGACCCGTTCTGATATGTCGGATGCCCAGAGAAGGGCTGCGACAACTCTTCTTGAATCCATGCAGCGCGTTCTTGTGGCTGGTGTTGCCAATGGTACAGGGCTTGAACCCGCGCAGCTTCACATGATAATGAACGCCGGTCCCTATAGCGCAGAGAGAGCTGTAACAGCTGGAATGGCGGGCGGTGTCTGCTATCAGGATCAGGTTGAGGAGAGAATAGGAGACGAACTGGGCAGAGAAATTTCCGTAATTTCCATGGAGGATTAT
>JBDLJP010000349.1:0-2044 GCA_039714295.1 Candidatus Fermentibacterota bacterium | reverse complement strand
AGCGGTACTGGGTCTTCCGGAGAAAGACTACCAGCGGGGGTTTACACTGTTGTCGGGGAGCAGGGGGTTTCCCTGCGTATTACTCTTCTAGGGGAGTGATAGTGTATTTTCAGTATGGATCAATTTTGGTATCATTGATGGTTTCCCCCACTGCTGAGAGCTTGTATATGCTCAGCCTGTTCATAATCGAAAGATGATCAGATCTGAAGGTTAGTTGTTATCGGTATCTTCCAGTCTAAGTGTAAGCACAGTCTCCCAGTTGCCCAGAGTATCCCTGTGCTGGATCATCGCCGAGTCCGCTCTTTCCCACCATGTCATATCCATTCCGTCGGAGTAACGAACTCCGGATCCGGATACTGTCTGAGGAAGCGTGTATTCTGCAGAACCGGGTATATACAGTTTGATGAAATAGAGACTGGAATCTGACAGAAGATAGTATTCCACCATGGCACTCCCGCCATCAGATCCGGTATAAAGGGCTGTGCTTGAATGGATGACGGTCAGCGAATCCTGCCCTCCAAAGGTACTTGTGAAAAGCGCGAACAATAGAAGCGCGGTCATGTACTTCATAAATATCTTCCTTAAAGCTGATGCAATATGAAATATTCCTTCTGACTACTATCAACCCGAATACAAACACTCGTCAATACTCCAGTACTATCATGCTATTGCATACTTGATTAAATCCGATATTTTTAATAGATACTAGGCTATCAAATTGTGGAAGCTAATAGATTCATAATTTTTGTATATTATCGGCAGTTGACAGACCGGAAGGGGTTCCATGATCAAAGACAGTATGCATCGTCATGTGAATTTTCTTGAAGAAGAGGATTTCATTCATGCATGCGAATTCCGCACCACCCAGGCGGATGAGGTTATCCTGGTCCAGGACGCACAATCAACGGATCTGTTCATTGTAAGCAAAGGCAAATTCGTGCTGAGCGATGCCAGAGGTACTGAGTTTGTGGTTGCGGTACTGAATAAAGGGGATATTTTCGGTCATATGCCCTTCATCCCGCCTCCCAGGGCATCTATTTGCAGAAAGGTAGTATCCGTCTCTTCTGGTGAGCTTCTGGTTTTAAGTCAGGAATCATTCTTCTCTTTTATCGAGCAGAAACCGGAGCTTGCTCTCCGTGTACTCTGCACACTTGCGAATATTATTACTGACAGGCTCCAGACCGCTGATTCAACACTAAGTCTTCTGCTTGATAACTCTGAGAGTCGTGAACGATTCGAGATGCGCAGACTTCTAAAGGAACTCCGGGGGTCCATGAGTATACTGTCGAGTGATTGACAGCCTGCCGGAGAAACCTCCGTTAATTCTCCTGCCGAGTCATCGGTACAAGGTAGTCTGTTATCAGTTCAAGATATATCATGTTATCGTTTCTCTCGAACGTCAGTAATACAGCAGCACCGTCAGTATCCGGCAGCAGGCTGCCCAGCTCGTTCAGCTGACTCGCTGTGACTGAGTTACCGTCTATCTCATAGAGTATATCACCCTCGAGGATACCCGCTTCCTCAGCCGGGGAGCCCGGTATGACTTTGCTTACAAGCAGGCTGTTATTCTCTATTTCAAGACCCATACCCGTCAGAGATTCCGGAAGACCTTCCCCGAAAAGGGAAGAGGGCTCCAGAATGATCCTTCCGGAACTATAATCCAGGTACAGTATGAATCTGCAGAGAACAGCATTCCCGAGGATTCCGTCGAACTGACTGAAGATATCATCACCGTCGAAGCTGGAGCAGAGTCCTCCCGGCACAGTATAATCTCCCAGTGTAATATCTGATACTCTGAAACCGCTTATGGTTTCCTCTCCGCCCACACCCTGTATCTCCGTCTCGAAGGTCGGTCTTTTATTCATGAACTCCGGATGGTTTTCGAAGAACGCGGCCGGCGGCTCGACGAGATCCAGGTGAGCGTCTCGCCCTACATGATGCAGCTGGATGGCGACGCGCTCGAGCGCACGCCGGCCGCAGGGATGGAGACCGAGCGCGTGGCCGCGCCGCCGCCGGTCGGCGCGGAGATCGTCGCGCTACGTGT
>JBDLJP010000348.1:0-2056 GCA_039714295.1 Candidatus Fermentibacterota bacterium | reverse complement strand
TTCAGAGGAAGTAATGTCTATCAGAATTTTACTGCTGACTACTGCGCTATGTGCATCATGCTCCGGAAACCCCGAAAACATCATTGTTCAGCTTCCAGCGTGTATACAGGACAGCGGTATCACACTCGTTGAAGCGATTGCTCAGAGACGTTCTGTAAGGATTTTCACAGAAGCCAGCATAACACTTCCTGAACTTGCAAGAATACTCCATTCCGCTGAAGGCATTACATCGGAACGGGGGTTCCGCGCGGCTCCCTCCGCGGGTGCTGCATACCCGTTGTCTCTCTTTGTGATAGCAGAGAATATTGAGGACCTTGAACCTGGAATTTACAGATTCAATCCACTTGAAAATCATCTTGTTGCCATACAATCTGGTAACTTTCTTCAGGATCTCGCACTTGCAGCTCTTCGGCAGCCGTGCATCACCAATGCACCTGCAGTATTCGTAATCACAGCGGACTACAGTATTACCACTTCCATATACGGTGACAGGGGCATCATGTACGTACATATGGAAGCTGGTCATGTATCACAGAATATCTACCTTCAATGCACAGCCCTTGAACTTGGAACGGTTGCAGTAGGTGCATTTACCGACAGCGCAGTTGCCGAAATACTCAACCTTGAGCCGAATGAAATACCTCTCTATATCATGCCGGTAGGAAGGATCAGATAAGTGTCATTCTTCAGCATCCTGTTCAGAAAGCTCTTCCCCCCGCTGTTCACCATCAGAATAAAGGGTGGAGAAGCCCATCTTGTGAATGGTAAACTCACTGCCTCCTTTCTGGGGGACTGCACGGAGATTGCCCGGAGGAACAGATTGTCTTCCGGGTGGATATGGGGTTACAGTTCGACTGGAGGAGCACAGCTGAAATTTTCTTCAGAAATCAGCAGGGAAAACAGGCAGCGCTTCAGGAACGCGGCTGGAGTCCGCAGGATATGAACGAATCCATGTACGAGCGGATATACGCTGTAGTGAAAATGGTTCCACCTGGCAAAGTGGCAACCTATGGACAGATAGCAAGGATAGCAGGAAGATGCTCTGCCAGAAATGTAGGCTACGCCATGTCCTCTGTTTCTTCAAAAAGCGATGTGCCATGGCACAGAATTATCAACAGCCGGGGGAAAATAAGCGTCAGAAGCCATGGAGAAGAATGCACGGTACAAAGCAGAATACTGGAATCCGAAGGTATTGTCTTCACTATTACCCGAACTGTAGATCTTGAGATATTCGGCTGGGAGGGTCCTCCCCGGGATGCGGGATAAGATGCAAGCTGGAGACAAAAGAGACTGGTCCGAAAAGGATCTGAAGAAGCATATTGTTGATCAGCGGAAATACCTCTGGCGGGAAAGCACTATAGAGAGGATTGCCTCATGGCTTGAACTGCGAAGCGGTATTACAGCGGTTGATATTGGCTGTGGACTTGGTTACCTGGGGTGGACTTTCTGGAAGCACTTCGGCTGCGGCAGCTCCTATGTCGGTGTAGACTGCTCGCTGAAATTACTTCGTGAAGCACAGGATAAGCACCCGGAATGGTCCGAAGGCGGTGCTGCTTTCTTCCTCAACGGTTCAGCATACGATATCCCCCTGCCGGATGCATGCGCAGACTGGACCATGTGCCAGACACTTCTGATGCACCTTGAATTTCCTGAAGATGCCATCAGTGAAATGATAAGGATAACAAAACCTGAAGGCGTTATAATGTGCATGGAGCCGGATAACATATCCTCCTCTTTGAGCATGGTTTCCAATTCGGTTTACTCCCCCTCCATTGAAGAGAAACTCACACAGTGGAAGATGCAGCTAATCTGGGCTGAAGGAAGGAAAAAGCTTGGAATGGGCGACTGGGGAATAGGAACAAGAGTCCCGCAGATGCTTGCCGATCTTGGATTGATAAATATCGATGCCCTTTACAATGACTCCCCCCGTTTTGTTCATCCGCCTTACGAAACGGAAGTCCAGAAGTACGGTATTGAAAAGATGCGGGAGAACATCGAGGATAACGATAAGGAAACGAAGAAGCTGCTCCGCAGGAGATACAGAGAGACTTTCCTT
>JBDLJP010000347.1:0-2059 GCA_039714295.1 Candidatus Fermentibacterota bacterium | reverse complement strand
CCCCCCTGCATACGATGTGGTCAGCCTCATCAGGGACAGTTACCGGGATCCCGGACTGTCATGGGAGGAAAGAGCCAGGAAGTTTGTCGTGGCAAAGGGTAACATGAATATGTTCCAGATAGCCCAGACAGCGTGTCAGAGAAGCCTGAAGGCTATAGGTACATTCGCTCTGGAGTTCAGGAAAACGGGTGATTCCAAATATCTGGGTTATATTCCCAGAACATTCAGATACCTTGCGGATTACTCCAGGATCTGCCCGCAGATCGAGAAGCTTGTTGACAAAACATACAGCTTTCTGGATAAATACCACGGTGAGATAGATTTGAGAGATTTCAGATATTCCAATATTCCAGAAGTACGGGAGAAACAGTGATATGACCTCTGATCAGAACGTAAGAAAGCGGATTTTGACCGGGGACAGACCGACAGGTCCTCTTCACCTTGGACACTTAGCAGGCTCGCTTCAGAACAGAGTTAAACTCCAGAAGGAGTACGAGACATTCATAATTGTCGCCGATGTGCAGACACTGTCTACGAATTTCGATCATCCTGAACACCTTCCAGCGGATGTCAGACAGGTTACGCTTGATAATCTTTCCGCAGGTCTTGATCCGGATATTGTGAATATTTTCATTCAGAGTATGGTTCCTCAGATTGCAGAGCTTACAGTGTTCTTCTCGATGTTCATTACGGTTAACCGGCTCAGACACAACCCTACCATCAAAACAGAAGCCGGACAGCATGGTTTCGAAGAGAATATGACCTACGGATTTCTGGGGTATCCGGTCAGTCAGGCTGCGGATATACTTTTCTGCAGGGCTGATATTGTTCCGGTCGGCGAGGATCAGCTTCCGGTTGTTGAAGTATCACGATTTACAGCCAGACGATTCAATGAACTTTATGACAGAGTTTTTCCTGAGCCTGAGGGTCTGAAAAGTGAGACCTCAAGACTGGTCGGACTGGATGGTCAGGCTAAAATGTCCAAATCCCTCGGCAACTGCATCTATCTCCGCGACAGCTCAGAGGAAGTCAGAAAGAAACTGATGTCCGCTGTCACTGATCCGGCCAGAATTCACAAAGATGATCCGGGTCATCCTGAAATCTGCACGATATTCTCCTACCATCAGGCTTTTAACAGAGATGAATCACAGGATATTGAAGAGCGGTGCAGGAAGGGAACTATCGGGTGTGTTTCCTGCAAGAAAAGGATGTTCGGAGTGATAGAGGAAATTCTGGATCCCATCCGGGAACGGAGGATCCTGTTCGAAAAACCGGGATTGATTGAAGATATACTGAAAAGCGGAACCGAAGCTGCCTGTATCGAAGGTGGAAATACGATGCAGCTTGTCCGGGAAGCGATGCACACCAATTATTTTGACCCGGAGAACATACAATGAAACTTTATAACAGTCTGACCCGTCAAAAGGAAGAGTTTGAACCTGTTTCTCCGCCATATGTGGGAGTGTACGTCTGCGGACCTACTGTTTACGGTCACAGTCATCTCGGGCACGGGAAGAGTTATGTGTCCTTCGATGTGCTGATCCGATACCTGCGCTATCTGGAATACAATGTCAGGTACATCCAGAATATCACGGATGTGGGGCATCTTACTGATGATGCCGATGCAGGCGAGGATAAGATAGAGAAGCAGGCACGCCTTGAGAAACTGGAACCCATGCAGATAGCTGAGAAATACACTAAATCCTACTTCGATGATATGGACGACCTCGGTATTCTGCGTCCCGATGTTTCTCCACGGGCTTCCGGTCATATTCCCGAGCAGATAGAACTGATAAAAGTGCTCATCGAGAAGGGGCATGCCTACGAAGTAGATGGTTACGTGTACTTTGCAGTATCCACATTTCCAGGGTACGGAAAACTCTCTGGAAGAAAACTGGATGACCTGGTGGCTGGATCAAGGGTTTCCATTGACCGGGGGAAACGGGATCCGAAAGATTTCGCCCTCTGGAAAAAAGCGGAAGACGATCATATTCTGAAATGGAATTCTCCCTGGGGCTGGGGGTACCCGGGCTGGCATCTGGAATGCTCAGCGATGTCG
>JBDLJP010000346.1:0-2091 GCA_039714295.1 Candidatus Fermentibacterota bacterium | reverse complement strand
TTTCAGCTACAAGTCTTGCCTCTGAAAATCTTGGAGGCGGAGATGTGAATTTCTGTTCCTTATCGAAAGATTCAAGCAGAACACTCCCGGTGGAGAGTTTCGGCAGCCGGTTCTTAGTCTTAATGTAAGCAGGATCGATTGTAGAGAATCCCGGTTCAAGCAGAACCTCTCCTATCGCCTTGAATTCAAGCCCGGCACCGGATACCGTTACCGTAGTATTGCTTATTACAGCTTCGCGCATCTGAGTTGCTGCAAAGCGCCGGAAAATAAGCCTGTAGAGAGATAATTGAGCAGGTGTCAGGATATGTTCAAGTTTCTCAGGAGTGAGATTGATGTCCACAGGTCTGATTGCTTCGTGAGCATCCTGTGAACCCTTTGCGCTTCTGTACCTTCGTATTTTCGCAGAAAGAGCATCCGATCCGTACTTTTCAGTCAGGTATTCTCTGCAGCTCTTCAGGCTTTCAGGACTCATCCTGACGGAATCAGTACGCATGTAGGTAATAAGTCCGGTTCTTTCTGTGCTGCCGATAGATATTCCCTCGTAAAGCTGCTGAGCGATAGACATCGTACGTGACGGGGAGAAAGATAGCCTGTTGGAAGCTGTCTGCTGGAGGGTGCTGGTGATGAACGGTGGCGGAGGCTGCACAGATTTTTTCCTTGAACTGACTTTCAGTATTTCCCATTCAATATCTTTTTCACTCATTCTTTCAATAATTCGTCTGGCTTCTGACTCGCAGGAAGGATTCTTGCCGGGCTTACCTGATACTGCTTCATCGACTTTTGAAAGGGTTGCTGCGAAAGAAGTGTCTCCCTGGATGAATTTTGCGTTAATCAGCCAGTATTCAACCGGAGTAAAGCTGTTGACAGCGTCTTCGCGCTCCTGAATCATCCGCAGAGCTACTGATTGAACTCTTCCGGCACTCTTCCCTTTTCCCATTATCCTCTGGAGCCATGATGAAACTTTGTAACCTACGAGTCTATCCATTACACGTCTTGCCTGCTGAGCGTCTACCAGCTGCATATCAATGGAACTCGGTGATTTGAGTGATTTGAGTATTGTATCTTTTGTTATAGCGTTAAATCTCAGCCGGCTGAATACTACACCTTTTCGTTCCAGAATCTGTGAGAGGTGCCAGCAGATAGCTTCACCCTCCCGGTCAGGATCAGCAGCCAGATATATTCTTGAGTATCCCTCAGCCGTCTTCTTCAGGCGGGATACGATCTTTCTCTTGTCAGGCATTATGGTATAGGATGGTTTGAAATCATCATTTTCGTCAACACCCAGGTAGTTCCTCGGTAAATCTCGAATGTGACCGTTTGAAGCTACTACTTCGTAACTGCTGCCAAGATAACCGCGAAGGCTTCTGGCTTTTGCAGGTGATTCTATGATAACAAGATTCTTTTTCTTACTCATATGTCTTTCGTGATTGTAAATATTGAAGGAATTGTGCATTATCGAAGAATTCTCTGAAAGGATACATTATCAGTTCAGATCTGTCATCCAGTCTAATATACTGCCGGTAATAAGTTCGGTTGTTTCAGGCAGAAGCGCCTGTTTTCTCTGGAGAATGTTGGGGCTGTTGGACCCGGCAAGTACAGAGAAACTGTCAGCCGTAAAAGTAAACATTACCGGATCATAATACTGGTTTTCCCTGTAATACAGAACCATCTGATCAACCGCAGTTGAATCGAGCATTAATCCGAGATAACCCAGTAGAGCTGTTCTTTTTTCTGCAGGTTCCGGATGCAGTATGGACAATAGAAGAAGGGTATATCCGTCTTCTGTGAGAACAAGGGATACTCCATCAAACTCTATTGAGTATACCGATGCGAGCTTACCGAGGAATTCGGCGATATAGGGCAGTGAATCCGATTGAACCGTAAGACCGCGAATCGATGTGTATGTAAGTGTTCTCGGGAGCATGTAATCGTCATCCGCTTCAAGTGCATCGGGCAGGGATACAGGCCTTAATGAGGTGTATTCGATGGATATTGTTGAGTCCGACGGCAGTGAATCATTAAGAGCTGCAGTTGTATCTGCTTCTGGAACATGTGTAACATGCGTATTATCGGGTTGAACAGTCAGTGCAG
>JBDLJP010000345.1:0-2114 GCA_039714295.1 Candidatus Fermentibacterota bacterium | reverse complement strand
CGGGCATCCGGACTTAAGGCATTCATAAAGACATCGTTCAGATCACCACCAAGCAGGGAAAACCGCTCGTCATCAATATCCGCAACAATGGAGCCCTCCCCGTGTTCCAGTTCCAACCTGATTATTCCATCGGCGGAATGGAGACGGATCAGGTCCGCCGGAGCCTGACTGTCAGGGCTGAAATAGAGGCTGGACTGCATGGCCAGGATACTGTAATCGGCCCTCTCCTTCTCTTCTGAATCATCCTCCTTAAGGTTTCGCTGTTCCTCCATAAACTTGAGAATTGCCGGAATGTTATAGCCTATATCCTTTGAGGTGACGGCCAGCCTCTCGTCGTACACGATTTGCAGATCCTCGTTGACTGTTGCCTGAACCCTCTGCTCGCTGATCTCACCGTCGATGATAAAGTGGTCAACAACCTTGTTGTTCTTCACTAACAGCGGGTAACGATAGGGAATATCTGCAAAAAATGAGTACGGCTTTTCTCCGTCCGCTGAGGAAACCGTCAAGGTGCCGCTATCCAGCACATAGCGACGAAGCAGCTTTGAGTGCTTGTGCAACAGTCCCAGATCATTAAATGCTACAGTCCAGCTCTTCTCTTCACCCGTGCTGATCTCCATATCGAGTTCCGGTACCCTGACAAGAAGGCTCTCTCTGCTGCCGTCAACTTCAAGCGAAACGGCCTTACCGGGATTGAGAAGGTTGCCAAGTCCTTCTTCACTGATCTGAAGATTTTCCAGGAGGAAGCCTCCCTGGTTATCCTGATAACTGTAATGCCCGGAAACATGACTGTCGAAGAAGTGCCCGTACTTTATCCTGCTGTCCAGTATGGAAAGGAGATTGTCCCCATAACTGAGAGTGGAGGGATATACGGTAACGGGAATATGGTTCAGACTCCACTGAGACAGTTTCTGGGAACGAATCGTCAACTTCTCATCGTATTGAAGACTCAGGGGCAACCGCTCCTGCTCGAGCACAAGATCTTTGACATTATGCTGAAGAAGATCACATTGAAAATCAACCTGTTGTCCCTTGATGGAAAAATCTCCGGAGACCTCCGCTTCGACTTTGCCCGGCAGAGACAATTGCGTGAGAGGAAGTACTCCCGAAAGGTCGCTGAAGGAAAACGGCATACTGAAGGATCCCAGACGCAGGTGAAGATTATCCAGTGTCCATGAAGAGGGCGCGGCACCAATGTATTCTCCATCCGGTCGAATCTGATACTGCAGCACGGGTTGTGTTCCTGACGGATCAAAGCTCAGACTGGAGCCTCCTACTTCGATCTTAAACTCATGCACCGCAATATCAAGATCTCCTCTTTTATCCGACAAATCAACTGTACCGCTGATACCGGCTGTAAACATGTCTTTAAAAGCGATGCGCATCCGCTCAAGACTGACGGTTGCATTCTCAAGGCTGATTCGGGCCTCCCGCACATCATATTTTTTCTGCTCATACTCCATCTCACCCTCATCAATTACGAAACTGCCGTAGGCCGTCAGCTGTCCCTCGTTGAGATTGACAGCAAGAGTGAGATCCGCTCCGGTTTTGCCTGCGGTCTGGACAAAGGGCAAGGAGATACCATAATATTCCAGGAGATTGAGAATATCCTCATTGGCCACTGCATGGGTCAGGATGTAGGCGGTGAGAAGAATATTGTCCGGGTCATTAAAGTTGATATCCAGCCAGGAATCTTCACCGTCCTGGCCGTAAAATCTTGAATCATGGGGGGTTATCGCCAGCACGCCCTTTTGAAAAACAACATCCGTATAATCCGTTTTGATGGGTTCCAGGCCGGGAGCAAAGGTGTACTCGCAGTCTTCCACCCTCACCTCCGCATACAAGGTATCCAGGAACTGCAGAGGATCATCCCAGGGAAAACTGCCATGGAATGTTTTCAGCTCATAGCGGCTTCCCTTGAGATAGTCGGTGATCCAGCATTGAATGTCCGGACTCAGGCCAAACAGATCGACAAAAGGAGTGATGTTGGTAATCGTATCCGACTCCCTGCCGTGGAAAGCGATCTGCTCCCGATCTGCCGTAAGTTTCAGGGTAAGGGGCAGGGAGTCGGCAAGGATGACGTCCAGGGAACCGGTGGCCCGCATCTCTTTCAG
>JBDLJP010000344.1:0-2131 GCA_039714295.1 Candidatus Fermentibacterota bacterium | reverse complement strand
TCCCTCGCCTATATTGTGCGAGGCGGCCCAGATTCCATAATAGGAACCGTACTCCTTCCGACTGTACCATTGTGTAATTGAAACCACACTGGGAGGGGAACCCATCGATTGAAACCAGCCGTTGATGCCCCACAGGATAACGAAGAAGATGAAGTACGTGTTGAAGCCGATGATCAGATTGATGATGGCGGAGATCAACAATCCCGTAGACATGAATCTTCTGATATTGGCCCTGTCAGAGAGAAATCCATTGGAGAACTTTCCGACAGCGTAAACATAGAACATGACCGATCCCATGATACCCAGTTCCGTCACATCCAGTACGCCGGCGTCGACCATTGGCTTCTTGGCCACGGAAAGGGTCAGTCGGACGATATAGAAGAAACCGTAGCCGAGAACGACGGACCAGATGATGCTTCTTCGCTTGTTTTTATACATTCTGTCAATCTGATCGGGATCATCTATCAGCGGTTTATCCGGTCCCGTTTTCCAGAAACTGAAAAATTGCTTGAGCATATCAATCTTTCCTTTATTTATCTATTGTGTTGAGATTTTGCTGCCTCAGGTCGTAAAGCACCTGTGTCTTGCTGGTACCGGGGACCACCCAATCGGTGTGAGCGGTCTGGAACGTTTTCATGAAGGAAGTACATCTCCGCATGGCTTCCGCACTCCAGGGATGATCTTTCCTGTAATCATGGTCAAATGAAAATTCAGGTATCATTATTTTTCCGGACCCTTTTTCGATAATCCAGACGGTGATATCGATCTCCGCTTTCAGTCCGTCTCCGAAATCAAATTCTCCGGGAGAAACCTTTCTTTCATCCACCGGAATACTGACAATCGATTTCAATTCCGTTTCCGGGGGGAGACCCAGTGTTCCCAAAACCGGGAAGATCCTTGCCGCCTCTCCCAGTGTCGTCGGGATTTGCTGTTCCAGAACCGTGCTGTTGCCCAGGGAGTAGATCGTTTTCTCTTCGCCGGACTCACCTTGAGAATAAACTACATCCGATTCGAGTTCAATCGTTTCATCCTTGGGTACGAAACCCTCAGCCAGATTCAGATCGGCCGTGAGAGCTTCAGCGGCCGACGGACGCCGGTATCTCAACGTCAACTCGTATTCCGAGCGCATCTCGCCGTTCTTGTACTTGGTTCTCTGGCGGAGAGCGTAACCGGATTCTCTCAGGCCATTCTGCTCCGTGTCGTAAAAACGAATATCCCGATGTTTAACTTTCGTTTCTTCCTCTGCCGCATCGACGGCAATTCCTTCTGAAGCGGCGACATCCAGGATGATCTTCCAGAAGTCTTCGAACCCGGCCTCATAATCCCCGAACTTCTCCGGATTCAACATAAGTTTGTATTCGGTTGAATTCAAGACGTAATCGGCCTGGTCGTCGACAGTGTTATCCGTTCGTTTTGCGGAATCGCATCCGCCGAGAAAAACAAGGGGAGTGAGCAAGACAATCGCAATGATCTGTTTCAATAAGTCCTCCGGTATTATTTGGCGGCAGCGTCGTTGTTTATATCTGTTTCGCTGTTTATCTCTGTTTCGCTGAGTATTCCGTCATCCTTCCGAAGCTTTGCTTTCTTCCTGCAGCTTTGCTTTCTTCGGCTCCATGAAGATCCGGGCAATGTTGGTCGCATGACTGCTGATTCTTTTCAGTGAATCGATCAGATCCAGATGAATACGACTTGTCGCCACGGTCTCGGGAATATCCTCCCGCAATCGATCGTAATGCGTGCGGCGGAGATCCATTTCCATCAAGCGGTATTTCTTGTATTTCTTTTCCATACGCTTGGCTTCTTTCAGATTGAATTCCTTGAAAACCTCGATGGCACGGCTGATCTGTTTCAGGGTGCGCAGATGAAAATCCAGGATTTCCGTTTTGCCGGCTTCAGAGAAGAAGGTATTCATGCCGATCTTCGATTCAGCGAGGGGAACGATTCGCGTCGTAACCAGATCTCCGATCTGTTCTATCTCAGTTACGCAATGCATCATCTGGAAAATTTCATCGATTCTATCCTCAGACTGGCATTCCTGTGAAACCTTCATCAGGTATCTGTTGATATGATCGTTCAGATAGTTGATCTCCGCTTCCCGCTCGACAAGGTCCTCCAAAGGCGAGTTGTCGTT
>JBDLJP010000343.1:0-2150 GCA_039714295.1 Candidatus Fermentibacterota bacterium | reverse complement strand
TAGGCTTCAGCACCGTTGCAAATTATCCAGGGCACATTAGCAAAGGTTTCAACATTATTATTAATGGTTGGCTTCTGCCAGAGACCCTTCTCTGCGGGAAATGGCGGGCGTATACGGGGCATCCCGCGCTCTCCTTCAATAGAGGCGAACAATGCAGTTTCTTCTCCGCAGACAAACGCTCCCGCCCCCTGCTTTATTTTCAGGTCAAAATCAAAACCGCTGCCAACGATATTTGATCCAAGATACCCTCGGTCTCTAGCAGCGGTAATGGCGATTTCCAGCCTGTGAATAGCCAGAGGATACTCTGCTCTGCAATAGATATATCCGAATGTTGCTCCTATAGCCCTGGCGCAGATTATCATCCCCTCAAGAATCGCATGGGGATCACCCTCAAGAACTGACCTGTCCATGAATGCTCCCGGGTCGCCTTCATCAGCATTACATACTACGTATTTCTGCTCTCCCGAATTTGAGGCTGCGAAGGACCACTTCAAACCGGTTGGGAACCCCGCCCCGCCGCGTCCGCGCAGACCGGAACCCTTGATGGTCTGGATTATCTCGGAGGGAGTCATCTCGGTAAGAGCTTTTATTACACCCTGATAACCGCCAGCATCCTCGTAGTCCTTTATTGATTCAGGATCAATAGTACCGCAGTTGCGAAGTACTATCCTCTCCTGCAGATCAAGGAAATCACATTCAGAACCGGAGGTTTCCCCACTGGGACTGCAAAGGTATACAAGGTTATCATCATCAATTATCTCGTTACCAAGAACATGTTTATTGAAAATCTCTTCCGCTGATTCGGGAGTTACGCCTCCGTAGAATACTCTGCTGTTCTCTTCCCTTATTTCAACCAGCGGTTCTCTGTAGCACATACCGATGCAACCGGTTCTTGTGAGCATGCAAGCATCAGGATTAGCTGCTGCCAGCACCGAAAGTCTGTCGTAAGCTGCCTGGGCTCCGGCGGATAAGCCGCAAGTTCCCATTCCTACTACTATTTTCTTCATTCATTGCTCCAGACATTTTTCACTAAAGGACAGTTCGTCAGATTATCAGACACCCTCTGCTGCTACCGCGATTGAATCGGTACTTACCGCCGCCTTCTTTTTATAATCACGAAGGATCTTCCGGACAGAAGCGGGGGTGAGGCTGCCGTGCGTATCCTCGTTGATCATTATGACAGGTGCAAGTGAACAGCACCCTATGCATGCCACTGTATTCAGAGTGAACAATCCATCATCTGTAGTACCATCTACCTCAATACCAAGCTCATCCTCGATTGTCTCCCTGATCAGTTTTGCCCCCGAAACATGGCAGGCAGTACCAGCACATACACGTATGACATATTTACCCATTGGCTGCAGTCTGAACTGGCTGTAGAATGTAATGACTCCGTAGATATCGGATTCAGGTATGGCTGTGACACCTGCTATATAATTTATTGCGCGTCTTGGAATGTATCCGAAGTGTTCCTGGGCAGACTGAAGAAGCGGTATAAGCTCTCCTGGAGCTCCATCGTATCTCCATAATCTGTAGCTGAAATTCTCATGTTTTGAAGCCGTTTTCATCACTCCCTTCTCGCACCTTCATTGATCTCATCAGGTGCAGAAATCAGTGTAAACAGTATTGTTTCACTGTTCCTGTGAAAGTAAGAAGCTATTCTTTATTATCAGTCTTCGATAAGCTTAATAACTTTTGCTTCCCGAACTCTGAGTACACCATCTATCTGATTAAGTTTCTGTATTATCCGAGGTGTTTTCCCCATTGCGCCGTGGCCAGTGATCATTCCAACAAGTTTGCTGCCGTCTTCTATCACATCACAGAAAACCACTTCATCAATGAAGAATACAGTAGTGAATATCTGCTGGATAGCATTGGGATCAATGTCAACGATTATATAGCTCATGGTTCCGGGCTGTCTTCTTGCATCAGCCTGGGCATCCTGCTTTACAGCATGCTGATAGGTATCAATGAACTGATCAACATCTCTGTCGAGTTTCGGACGCTCAACCTGAGACATGGAAAGGACTTCGATGCCATCCATATTCTTTATCCCGCTGAAAATATCCTGCATTTCAGAGGTGGAAGAAGCCTGCACCAGCAGTATGATATCAAAATCTCCTCTTACTGCATCGCATGATTGAATACCA
>JBDLJP010000342.1:0-2158 GCA_039714295.1 Candidatus Fermentibacterota bacterium | reverse complement strand
GCAGGACCACTTGATATTAAGCCCAAACACATCAGGGGATACATGAAAGTAGGTCTTGATAGATTTGTGGAAGCCGGTCAGGTCATCGCCTCAGATATGTCAAACGGTAAAGCTGTGACAGTAAAAGCACCCACCAGCGGAGTACTCAAGAAAATCAACACGAAAAACGGTACGGCAACTGTTCAGTACGATATGAATCCTGTAAAGATGCTCTGCCATGTCTCGGGCACTGTATCAGAAATTCTTCCGAATCATATGGTTCGAGTATGCGGGGATGGGACAAGGTTGAACGGAGTGATAGGTTTCGGAGGAGAGAACAGCGGACTGCTTGTAAGGATCGATTCTACCCGTAACGATCAGTTCAAAAAGGACTGCATCGCTTTCTCAACTGACCCTATCGACCTTGAATTTCTGAAACTTGCTTCGGATGCGGGAGTATCGGGAATAATCGCTCCATCAATACCTGCTTCCGACTGGGTCCGCTACAATGGTAAGGAACTGGGAGTGGCTGTAACAGGAGATGAGGATATTCCTTTTACTCTTATACTGACATCGGGCTTCGGAGACTTTGAGATGAATGAGAAATGCGCTGACTTCCTTAAAAACTCCGTTGGCAAATATGCCGGTGTTTCGGGTAGAACTCAGATCAGAGCTGGTGTCACAAGGCCTGCGGTCATCGTATAACAGAGCTGAATCTCTCCCACTCCCACACCGGCACCTTCAAAATAAACCAGCCTTGCCTCCAGCCAGAAAAGGACAGATCTATTAACAGCTTAGACTATTCTGGATGGGCACGAGATAAGCAGGCTGTGACTCATATTGTTTGTTTTTGGGAGGATTGTCCTTGACCTGATATGTAAACATCTGTATACATAGCCCAAGAATAATGGTGAGTCAATCATGAATGTATGCTTCATCTTATGTGAATAACACGGATCATGATTGGTACAGCACCTGACCAGAGGCTGGGCTGTCGGGCGCTTCACCTTTCACCGGGAGGTGATTGGTGGGCGCTTTTTGCGTTTATCCGGACGAATACAGACCCAGGCAGCCTAAGAGCACCTCTCTATTCAGATTATTGGATTCCCATTACGAAGAGTTCCGCAATGTGTATGACGAACGCTTCTCGAAACGTTACGGCTTCTGGCGTCCCATTATCGATGAAGTTGTGGAGAAATGTCTGCAATGTGGTGATCCTCATTACGGCTTTGCCAGAATTCGCTGCAAAGACTGCGGCGCTGAGTATCTGAGAGCTTTCTCATGCAAGTGCAGGGGTTTCTGTCCATCCTGCTCGAAGAGGAAGTCATTAGACCTTGCAGTCTTCCTTAAGGAAGAACTTTTCAGACCGGTTCCACACCGGCACTGGGTATGGAGTGTTCCGAAGATGCTCAGGCTGCACTTCCTGCATCACAGGAAGCTCTTACCAATGCTATGCAGATGTGCGTGGGATTCTCTTACGATATTTCTTCATGAAACCCTTGATCGCAGGGATGTCTTTCCCGGCGGTATCCTCGTTCCCCAGACCTTCGGTGGAATGGCCAACTGGAACCCTCATGTTCACGCTCTGATTACCGACACCTGCCGGGACAGAGAGGGAAATACTCAACCGATGCCGGAGATCGGTTCTGCTGATATACATGGTATTGAAAAGCTCTTTGCCGCTCTTGTTTTCAAGATGCTTCTGGAAGAAGGAATGATCTCGAATGAACTGGTGGAGAAAATGAACTCCTGGAAGCACAGCGGGTTCAGTGTCTACCGTGCGCAACCTATTGAAGCATACGATGAAAATGGTCGAAAGACCCTGAGCGAATACATCTCAAGGGCTCCCTTCTCACTTGAGAGGATGAGCTTCAATGAAAACTCAAAGACCGTGCTGTACAGAGGCGAACATTTTCACCCCACTCTTGCCAGAAACTTCGATGTTGCAGGTCCCCTTGAGTGGATAGCCCGCATAACATCCCACATCCCAAAGAAAGGAGCGAAGCAGGTCATCTACTACGGGGCTTATAGCCAGGCATGGCGAGGACGTGAACGCCGCCAGGGTATTTTACCGAAAGCAGCAGCCGAAGAGGAATCCGCCTCTTCCACAAATGACCGTCCCTCATGCTCCAGAAGACAGCTGTGGGCTGTGCTTCTGAAAAAAGTCTGGGACATAGAT
>JBDLJP010000341.1:0-2179 GCA_039714295.1 Candidatus Fermentibacterota bacterium | reverse complement strand
TCCGAACCCGGAGATAGAATCCGGACATATTTACCGATTATTTAATGTACAGCCCATGAGGATTGAAGATATCAGAAATTCGGAAATTTCAGTAAAAATTGACAAACTTGACCTATGATGATTTCTGGAGAATCTTATATGTGCTACGGGATAAAATGAAAATACTGTCTGAGAGGTAATAAATGACTTTGTTTTTTCTGATTCTTGCAACTTCGCTGGCTACTCCCCAGCCGCTTCTTGAGGCGGAGGATTCAATTGCCAGAGGCGCTACAGCGATGTACACGATATCCCTGGAAGAGGGGCTTGATTACTGGATTCTCCTTAATTTCGAAGGGAGGATGGATCTTGACATAATTATAGCCTCGGATGAGATGGACTATGATCAATTCATTCAATTGCCATATTTTGAAGATTTTATGTACGCCAGGACCTTCGCTATCGCTGAGGGAGCCACAGAGGGTGCCGAGGATCTGGTACTTACTGCGCCGTATACCGGAACAGCCTACATAATAATCCACGATATTGGCGAGACCGGCGGGGAATACCATCTCAGACTATTCTGATATATCTTCCGATTTCACCGTCCTATCCCTTAACAGAAGGGTATCAGAACTTCTTTCTACTGCCTTCCAGCAACCCGTATGGGTAAAGGGAGAAATTGCTGAGGTCTCTGATTCAAACCCGAGAGGACACACATATTTCAGGCTGGTAGAGCCATCTCAGGATGGAATGGCCCAGCCTCTTGCTGTTATAGACTGCGCTCTATTCGCAGGTACCCGTCCCCTTGTCGTCCGCTCATTTGCGCGCTTGGGTGAGGTTTTTCAGCTCCCCGAGGGTATGACGCTCAGAATTCAGGGCAGGGTAACCCTATGGGATAAAGGCGGAAGATATCAGCTTATTGTCGAACAGATCGACCCATCCTGGTCCATGGGGAACCAGGCTCACAGGCTTCGCAGGCTTGTTGACAAGCTCAGGGAAGATGGTGTACTGAATCTGAACGCTGAACTTGATATGCCCCTTGCTCCTTTGAATATAGGGCTCATAACCGCTCAAGGATCAGCGGCTGAGCAGGACTTCATACAGGGTCTTAAACAAAGTAAGTACCCTTTCAGGGTATTCACAGCCTGCTCTCCTATGCAGGGCGATGGGACTGCAAGAGGTGTTGTAGAATCCTTCAACCGACTGCTTACTGTTCCTGATCTCCATGTTGTCGTACTTACGCGCGGGGGCGGTTCGGCTACGGATCTCGCCTGGTTCAATGACGAACACATTGCGGGTGTAATATCACAGGTTCCATGGCCGGTTATATCGGCTATAGGACACGAGACCGATACAACTCTTCCGGATTTTGCATCTCATACCAGTACACGGACTCCCACAGAGGCATCGAATTTCCTTGTAAACCGGGTCTCGGATCTGCTTCTAAACATAGATTCTCTTTCTGTCATGCTTCACAGGGCAGCATCAAGGGGTGTTGCAGCAGCACGTATGCGGCTCTCCACCAGAGCCGCCGTTCTGCTCCGCTCGGGCAGGCTGATCTTCAGGACGCAGAGGCAGGAGATAAACACCCTCGAGTCCTGGCTGCTTCGTGCTTCGCGTAATTCCATAGCAGCTGCATCCAGAAATCTCGATCGCTTCAGCAGCTCTCTTGAATCCGTACTGAAGACAGGATCATTAAGAAGGCTTGAAAAGGAATTGAATTCCCTCGAAAAAGCACTGACCTCATCGGTTTCCCGCAGACTGGAAATGAGTTCGATGCACCTTGATAATCTTGAAGCTTCGGTAACCGGAAACAGCCCTCAGAGGCTCTACAGAAGGGGCTGGGCAACAGTTCGCGACAGTAGCGGGGAACTGTTAAGGAGTATCTCGGATACATCCATAAAAGAAGAGATAGAAGTTACACTCAGGGATGGTTCACTGTCTGCAAGAATCGAGAGAATCACCCCGGGAAGGACTGATAATGAATGATAATAGCATGATTAAGGAAGCTACATACGAAGAAAATCTGGACGAACTGACAAAACTGGTAGATGAGATAGGCAGAGAAGACTGCCCTGTTGATCATCTCGAAATCAAAGTTCAGCAGGCTGCCGACCTTATCCGCGGCCTCCGGAACAGGCTTACTTCAACCGAAACCACTGTACAGGAAGTTCTTAAAGAACTGGAGGAATCCCGGGAA
>JBDLJP010000340.1:0-2215 GCA_039714295.1 Candidatus Fermentibacterota bacterium | reverse complement strand
AGGGAGTACAACTACAAAAGCGCTGCTCCTGCAGAGATCAGCTGATAACAGCCTTCATTTTGTTGACAGCGCTGATGTTCCCACCACTGTTGAAGAACCATTCGAGGATGTCTGCATAGGGGTTGCCAGAGCAATCAGTGATCTGGAATCTAAAACAGGAGAAAACCTTTCGCGCGGCAGAGGTATGCCCTCTGTACCCTATCTATCAACCAGCTCAGCCGGAGGCGGTCTGCAGATGATCGTTTTCGGTCTCACCTCAGTTGAGACTGGAAAAATAGCTGAGAACACCGCCAGTAATGCAGGGGGCGTCATCCTTAAAATGTTCTCTATAGATGATGACCTTCAGGCTGTGGAGAAAATGCTCGCCATCCAGAATCTTCACCCGGACATGATCATGCTGGCAGGAGGAACCGATGGTGGCGCTGTAGCCGGTGTTGTCAGACTGGCTGAACTCCTTGCCCTTTCAAAACCTCAGCCGAAATTCCGCTCGTTAATGAAAATTCCCCTTATTTTCTGCGGTAATACTCACGCACGAACATTCATCAGAGATGTTCTTGAAGACAGCTTCGATATCCACATCGTAGACAATGTGCGCCCCTCACTGACCGAATTGAACACGGAATCCGCAAGAAATGAAGTGCACAGACTTTTCATGGAAAATGTTATGGAGAGGGCTCCCGGTTATTCGGAGCTCAAGAATTATGCGGTTTCGGATATTCTCCCGACACCCGCAGGAGTCGAGAACATTCTCAGATTGTACAGCAGTCATGTGGAGAAAAGCGTGCTTATGATGGATATGGGAGGCGCGACAACTGATATCTTCTCCTGCATTACAGGTGAGTATTCACGGACTGTTGCAGCCAATACCGGGATGAGCTATTCGATAGCCAATGTGCTGTCAAAGGCAGGTATTAAAAAGTTGATGAAGTACTTGCCGGAGGGATTCGATGAAGATGGAGTACGGGATTATATCTACAACAAGACTGTCTTTCCAACATACATCCCCGTAAACGAGTCGGAAGTACTTGTTGAACAGGCTGCGGCTATCTGCGGCACCGATTCCGCCTGGAAGGAACATCTTGATTCATGCTACAAAACCAGCAGGATCGGATTTCTTGACAGACTGAAATCCCGCAACAGGAAGATGTTTGAGGAAACATTCCTCACTTCTGATGAAAAATCATTCAATCTATCGGATATCGAGATCATAATCGGTTCGGGCGGAATAATATCCCATTCGGACAAGTACAGTGTCTTCTGGATTCTTGCAGAGGGATTCCGGCCCCGGGGTATAACCAGGCTGACAGTAGACAGAAACTTCAGAAGCCCGCACCTTGGAGTTCTTTCAGAGATTGACAGAAAGGCTGCACTGGATCTATTCCTTGAAGAGTGCCTTGAGGACATCGGATGGACAGTCTCCCCCTTCGGGAAATTTGAAGAAGGAGATGATGTTCTGGAAGTGCTTGACAGAAAAACTGGGAAATCATGGAAACTCTCAGGTGGCGATCTTCTTTTCCTGAACTCCGGAGGCAACCTGGAATTCATACTTGATAATCATGTTTCACTGGGAAATGAATCTGACCATCTCAACACTGAACTGCCTGTTCTGATTGACTGCAGAGGACACGGAGACGATGCAATAGAAAAACCTCTCGCATCTTCCGGTATCCCTGAATTCGCACACAGAATAAACGAGTTTATCCACGCAATACGCCCGGAGCACGGTGAGCTGATAACCGGTGAATGGGAAATGGATTACAGACTCCCCTACAAAGGAGAGCTCTTCGTGAAAAAGGGGGATGAGGTTGAACATGGTACTGTACTGGGGGAAAACAGGTTCGATCCACCAAGACTGTACATCATTGACCTGAATAAAATACCCGGGTACGACAGACACCTTTCACCCGAGGAAATCCTCACCGGTCTTCTGATAAAGGAAGGGGATAAAGTAAAACTGAATTCTCCGCTTTACAAAGTGAGCAGGAAAGGACTTCAAGGTTTTGATTTTACTTTCCATTCGACCGTCAGGGGAAGGGTAACGAAAATCGAGAAAACTGGTCTTATCATTCTGAGAGAGATACAGGATTACGATGAAAAACCCCATGTGATCGATATTGCAGGACCACTTGATATTAAGCCCAAACACATCAGGGGATACATGAAAGTAGGTCTTGATAGATTTGTGGAAGCCGGTCAGGTCATCGCCTCAGATATG
>JBDLJP010000339.1:0-2227 GCA_039714295.1 Candidatus Fermentibacterota bacterium | reverse complement strand
GTGAAGTTCTGCTCTTTTACTCCGGCTTGTGTGGAAAGATCTCACGAATCGCCTTTCCGCCTCCTGTGAACCACCATACCGGTATGAAGACCAGAGCAGATTTCCCGCGACAAGGAGAATTCCAGCTGAGAGTAATCCGAGTACAGGCATAAGTAGAAGGTTCCCGCTGATTACAAGTGCAGTGAATATCCTGGCCATTTGTCCGGTCTGCCTCTTGTATCTGCCTTTGATGATCTATGCACAATTGAGAAGCTATTAAGAGATTGTGGCAACTCTTTCTAATCCTGCACCGAATCCTGCAGGAAGTGAGCAGAGTATAGATATAATGTCAGGCGGTATACAGGCTGCATCATTCAGGATATTTGATATTGCCGGTCGACTAGTACTCGAAGAGGGTGTACATCTTTCGAAGGGACAAAACACTGTAGTATGGACGGAATTTACCGACACACTTCTTCCTTCCGGCAATTATTTCATCAGTGTAACAGCTGAGGATGGCTCGACGCTTACGACCAGGAGTGCGCTGATTCGCTGATAAAGGGAAATACTGTTCGAACAGCACGCCATCCTCCTGTTACAATCCACAACGGTACATATATCGCCGTGGGTAGCAGTAACCGCAGAGCCATATGTGAATTCGAGATTATGAATGCTGCGGAAGCGGCTGGCACTACAGGGAGCAGTGACAGGAGAACAGGTTTCCATATACTGATGTGATATCCGCGCTTACGAAGAAAAATCCAGTAACTGATAACGATGAACAGGTTTCCCGCAAGGAACATCATACCAGCAGAAGTGATCCCCAACTCAGGTAGAAGTAGCCAGTTACTGACAACAACCAGAAGCAGGGCAGCTCCTGTAACGGGAATGACGACCTTCACCCTGTTCACCGCAAGAAGCGAAGCAAGGAGGATGTGCATCAGATAGACGATCAGCAAGCCGGAGAGAGCAAAATACAGACATAACTGTATATCACCATGGTCAATGCCTCTAAGGTAGTCATTTCCCCATACCAGTCTGAGAAAAGCTGTTCCGGTGGACCATACAGGAAGCGTGAAAGCTACGGCCATGCATGTAAATACTCTAGCCATGGATTCCACCTTCTCCCGGTATGCTCCATCTCGAAAACTTCTGCATAGAGCGGGAAACAGAGCTCCGGGAAGAAGCGTGGGTGCCACCAGGAGTATTAACAGCTCAACGAGTCTGAGACATTCCTGCCATGCAGCCACTGCGCTCTCACCCATGATCTGCCTGATTACAACATTGTCTGCCCTGAGGTGAAGAATTGTGACAAGACCCATTATTCCGAGAGGAAGCGCGGCTAGAAGAAGTTCCCTGAGCTTACTGGTATCAAGGATCGGTACAGCTGAAATATTAACCTTTTTCAGGTTGACGAATGCAACGATCATTGCTACGAACGCTCTGAATACGAAGGTTAGAGCAATAACAAGCAGTCCTGCGTTGAAATGGATTGCCAGCAGGATGCAGATCAATCCTGAGAGACCTTTGAGTATCCGCGAAACTGATTCGAACTCCATCTTTTCGCGGGATCTAAAGACTGAGTAGAACAGTTCTGCGAAAGCTTCGAAAGCAACAGACAGACCGATCACCGCCAGAACCGCCAGTCTGTCCGATGTCATTCCCAGCAGAACCCCTGAGAGAATGAGCAGAGGAAATCCCGATGCTGCGAAGATGATTCTGAGCGAGAAGGAGCTGGAAAACAGATCCTGAGTATCTTCTGGTCGGAGGGACGAACGACTGTTCAGAATCAGGGATACTCCCATATCAGCAACGAAAAGGTAAACCTGCCCGAGGACGATTAAAAAGAGGAAGCTCCCGAAATCCTTGTCTGGGAGATGTCTGGAAAGAAGCATCATGGATACGAAAAGCAACCCCTTGCCGAAGAACTGACCAGTAAGCATGAATGCGCTGTTTGCTGCCTGGGATGATCTTCTCAAACGTACCTCCGAAACTCGAATAAACGTACTATATCACCCGGTATACAAAATTGTAATCAGTTCCCGGAATCGAATTGGATCACTGTTAACGTCGTGGCCAGGATGGGAGCATTTTCTGCAACCCTAACTGGAGTTTCTCCATTGTCCGGACCAGGAAAGGATATCCTGATGAGATAACGGAACCATTCCCGGTCAGCCTTGCATAGACAATATAGTGGATCAGATAGTCAATATTGTTTTTCACCTGATACTCTGCATCCAGCCGCATG
>JBDLJP010000338.1:0-2278 GCA_039714295.1 Candidatus Fermentibacterota bacterium | reverse complement strand
CGCTGTCCGGTTCATTGGTCGCATAGCATTCATCACAGGTGATGTTGCACTTGCGTGTCGGCTCGAACCAGCTCATGGCATTATCGGTGGTCGTCCATGGAATGCGGTACAGCTTGTTTATTTCGATCAGAGGATAATTGTCTTCAAAGAAGGTAATCACACTCTCCCATCACTGCTCTGATATGCTAATCATCAACCCGGGATTGCTGCTCGGCAATTAAGACATTGCACTCGTCTGCCGTGAACCTGTATAAGAAACCCGGTTCGGTCATTATACGTGCTATGAGGTCCGGTCTGAATTCGGCATCCGGATCAAGATGTATATCGTAGTAACCTGATACCATCGCATACACTGTTCTTTCGAGGCTTTGAATTCCCTCTGGAACGGGAAATTCCAGTTCGGCCCAGTTCCCGGTCTCGGGCATGTCGTAATAGATACCATCTGTTTCGCTCAGATGATCGAGCATCTCCCTGTCATGTTCATCAGTCATAGCGAGTGCCTGAACTTCATGAACTGAGAAATTGAGCTCCTCGGAGTAGTCGACTGCGATCCAGTTCAGCTTCCAGAAACCTACAGGCGGGGTAAGTCGAATCAGAAGCGTATCACCATCTATACCAGTCAAATCCAGCGGGATCACTCTATTTTCAGATGTAAGGTGTCCGCCGCCAGTGATAACCCCGGCATTTGTCCAGGAGTCACCAGTCCGGACAGCCACGTTCAGGAGGAAAACTTCCTGTCGCAGGGCGATCTCCTCCATCTGCCCGGATTCCAAACCCATCGCGAAAAGATTGTACCAGAGGTCAGTCTGGTTACCCTGGAGCTCGATCACCTTCTTCAGGGCCAGGGAAGCCCATATCGTATTGCTTGCGTTGACAAGAAGTTTCGCTGTCAATGCTCCAGGCGGTCTTGGCAGAGAGATTAGGATCGTATCTCTCAGTGAAGCATCCTCATCGAAGCCAGGTTCTGGAAAACTGGTGTACCAGAAGAGAGGGTCGTCTTCGGTCAGCCAGCTGACTTCAGTACCGTCTTCAAGGACTCCGGTTATGATACCGTCAATAAGCAGTGCACCATTTCCATCGATAAATGGAGTGGATAAACCTGTTCTCCCGGAGTGCCTGACACCGGTACACTGGTATCCGGCGAATTCGATTACCTCACCATCAATGGTGACAATCTCCGTAATCCAGGTCCAGTAGTCCGGATTACGCGTAAGCTCATCTTCTTCGATTTGAACGAGCTTCGTTGTGCTGCATGCAATGGTGAAGAGTATGAAAACGAATGTAATAAGTATAAGGCAGGATTTATGAAACATGACATACCCATTTTCCTTATCCCGATCGTAATTGGACAGGCAAGGATCGAGAGTTGAATACAGAACAATACAACTCTACTTTTGATTATATATGAATAATAATGGTGACACAAGGCAGCCGGAAATGATAGACTCAATTTAATTTACATATACTTTCACTGATGAGCTCGGACAGGTCCTCTCAATTCGAACCTGTGGCATCCAGTGTCAATCCATAACCTGATGTAAGTATCCAGAATTCCGTGTCCTGCTTTGCTGTTCGAATCAGCTCGATAAGATCATCCAGCCGGCAAAGCGGTTCACCCCCGCTGAGTTGCGCGTGGCTGAGTCCCCTTAACTGGAATCTATTGAGAATATCTTTCAATTCCTGCAGAGTGAGAGATTCACGGGTATCCAGGTTCTCCCATTCAAAGCAGTGCTGACAATTCAAAGGACACCTGCTTGTAACAGCAAAGACCAGCGTGTGCAGATATCCGGTGTCTGTTCGGAAGGGGTATGCATCGTTGAGCCCGTTTTCGATATACATCCTGAAAGCCGCTGATGGCCATCGCGGTACATGTGGTGAAAAAAAGTATTTTCCACCAGCCTTCACGAATCTCTGATTTGCACTATTCCTGTAGATTGCGTGTCGCACACTGAGCATTGATCTGAGAGCTCGTACAGCTCGAATGGGATTGTGGTATATTGATAAGGCTATCCGCAGTATATGGAGTATAACACGGAAATAAACGATCTTCTTTCTCAACCCGAAAATAAAGATGCGGTTATTCATCCGGTTATCTGCCGGGCCGTTACTGATCTTCCCGGGATTCCTCCAGTTCTTTAAGAACTTCCTGTACAGTGGTTTCGGTTGAAGTAAGCCTGTTTCGGAGGCCGCGGATAAGGTCGGCAGCCTGCTGAACTTTGATTTCGAGATGATCAACAGGGCAGTCTTCTCTGCCTATCTCATCTACCAGTTTTGTCAG
>JBDLJP010000337.1:0-2295 GCA_039714295.1 Candidatus Fermentibacterota bacterium | reverse complement strand
CTGCATGATAGATACAAGACCATCGCGACAGACCCGTCAAAAATCAAATTGATCGACAGGCTCGTAGCTGACAGCCGCACCGTTGCCCTTAATCATACTGCCGGTCTTTCAACTCCCCAGCAGGTGATGATGGTGTTCTTCTCCCTTGCGGAGCTGCTGGACAGCGACAGTCATCTCTACAAGAAGGAGATGCAGGATCTTGTCCATGAAAGGTACGAAACCCTTTACAAAGCCCTTGGCACAAAAGGACCGGAGCTTCCCTGCTATGCCTGCTACTATACGACTATCGATATCAGAAAACTTGCCGGGAAGCGGTACGGGGAGACATTCCGCAACTGGATGGAAAAGAATCACGAGCCGATAGACTTTGTCTGGAGACTGGCGGAAGAGAAGGGAATTGTACTTATGGACGGTGGCGGTTTTGATGCGCCCGAGATGTCGGTAAGGGTTTCCCTGGCTAACCTGTTCGAAGCTGATTATGCGGAAATCGGCAAGGGTATCAGTGATCTTCTGGATGAGTACAGAAAAGAGTGGAAAGAATGAATTCCATAATCAGTGCTCTTGGAACATTCCTTCAGCAATATGCTTCTCTGCTGATTTTTGCGGCTCTGGCTGGCGGATACGCTTTTGGAAGGTTGAAATTCGGAACATTCTCTTTTGGCTCCACCACAGGTGTTCTGCTTGTAGCCATTGTGATAGGAGCGCTTGTACTGAAGAATACCGAGTACGACCTTGGTCTTTTAAAGAACATTTCCTTCCAGCTTTTCATCTTTACCATCGGTTACAGGGTGGGACCCGATTTTGTCAGCGGACTGAAACGCGGGGGGGTGAAGTACGTTTCCGCAGCTGTATTCTTCTGCGTATTTGCGTTGATCACGGCCTTCGTGCTTGCAAAGACATTTGGTCTGGGCAGGGGTTATACCGGAGGTATGATGGGGGGAGCCCTGACACAATCCACAATCATTGGAACGGCTGACGGAGCCATCCGTCATCTTCTGAATCAGGCAGCCACGCAAAGTATGAACCTCAAATCCGATGTGGCTGTTGCGTATGCTGTCACGTACATCTTCGGTACTGCAGGACTGATCGTCCTGCTTAAGGTTCTGGGAAAGCTCTGGAAATTCGATCTTCCGGCTGAAGCGAGGAAGGTGGAGACGGAGTTAGGTTCTATGAAAGCTCCAGAGACCCTTGAAGCCTTTCACTGGTCCAGCCTTGTAATACCAAGGGCATACAGGGTGGAGAAGCAGGAAGCTGTCGGCAGCACGGTCGCTGAAATCCGGTCGATGTTTCCTGACTATGTCTCAATTGAGGTGTTGAAAAGAGGAGACCGACTGATAGAGAATGTCACGGATGATCTCCGGCTTGAAAAGGGAGACATAGTTATACTGACAGGTTATCGAAGATTCGTATATAAAGCATGCGACATCGTAGGCCCGGAAGTTGATGACAAGTTCATCCGGGAGATGATAGGTGAAATTCTGAGCATCTGCATTACAAACAGGGAACTGGACGGAAAAACCTTCAACTGGATATTCAGCAGGTATGGACAGGGATGCTTCACGCACACCATTTACCGGCAGGGACACGCTCTCCCGCTTGCTCCCGGATTGAAGCTTTATACAGGTGATGTCATAAGGGTAATCGGAGCCAGGCCGGATGTAGAGAAGTTTGCTGATGCTGTTGGATACGCGGAGCGGCAGTCGCAGATCACCGATCTGGTCACTGTAGGAATCGGAATTGTTGCAGGAACACTGATCGGGCTTCTGGCGATTAATGTCGGAGGAATCCCGATAACTCTGGGTGTGGGTGGAGGAGTACTCGTCTCAGGGATTTTCTTTGGCTGGCTCCGATCAAGAAGACCTACATGGGGGAGCATTCCGGTGCCTGCTCAATGGATATTCACCAGCCTTGGGCTTAACCTGTTCATAGCATGCGTGGGTATTTCGGCAGGCCCCAGGGCTGTGGCTGCCCTGCAGCAGGCGGGAATAAATATTCTGCTTGCCGGAGTGTGCCTAACGGTTATTCCCCATCTGCTGACATGGCTTTTCGGTCTGTACACACTGAAGCTGAACCCGGTTCTTCTGCTTGGGGCCATGACGGGAGCAGGAACATGCACCGCCGCTTTGAATTCCGTAAAGGAGGATGCGGAGAGTTCGATACCCGTAATAGGATATACTGTGCCGTACGCCATCGGAACCGTGCTTCTCACCGTGTGGGGCGCCCTTATCGTGAGTCTTATCTGATGATGAGGTACCTGATTTGAATGACACTGAATATGCACTGAGGCTGCTGCTC
>JBDLJP010000336.1:0-2305 GCA_039714295.1 Candidatus Fermentibacterota bacterium | reverse complement strand
GCAGAAACTGTCGGGGCTGAAAAACTGGGCGGGCTTCTCGCTGATAATGGTTTCACCGTAATATGCGGGGGCGGATCCGGCATAATGGAGGCCGTATGCAGGGGAATCGCAGAAAACGGGGGCAGGAGTATCGGGATACTCCGCGGAACCGACCCGCTTGAAGCTAACCGCTGGGTGGATACTGTAATCCCTACCGGATTGGGAACTTCCCGAAACAGGATGATAGTCCTTTCGGGAGCAGTTGTGACGGCAGTTGGAGGGAAGTACGGAACCCTCTCCGAGATTGCCTACGCTCTCCAGGCCGGGAAACCGGTTTGTGCATTTGGCAAATGGGCCGGGATCGATGGAGTGGTATCTGTAAGCACGCCGGAGGAAGCGCTTGAATTCATTGTAAGAAACTCGGGAGGGGATTTATGCTGACCGTTGAGGAGCTGAATGATCAGATCAGGAACATTCCTGATTTTCCGATTGAAGGAGTTATTTTCAAAGATATCACAACGCTCCTTACCTGCCCCGGAGCGTTGAAAGATACGGTAAACCATCTTGAAAAAGCGTGTGAGGAATTCGAGTACGATGCCGTAGCTGCAATTGAATCGAGAGGTTTCATCTTCGCTTCGATAATGGCAGTAAACAGGGGCCTGCCCCTTGTACTTATAAGAAAAC
This sequence comes from Candidatus Fermentibacterota bacterium, assembly GCA_039714295.1. Taxonomy (GTDB): domain Bacteria; phylum Fermentibacterota; class Fermentibacteria; order Fermentibacterales; family JCC-6; genus Aegiribacteria. Next base: position 1,642 of record JBDLJP010000336.1, on the reverse strand, counting down.
CCGGTAAACTGCCGGGAGATACGATCAGCGAAGAGTATTCCCTGGAATACGGTACAAATACTGTCGAAATGCATAAGAATTCACTTCCCGCAGGCAGCAGGGTGCTTATCATTGACGATCTTATCGCGACGGGAGGCTCCGCCATGGCTGCCGCCTCACTGCTGCGCCGGGATGCGTGCATTGTAGCAGGTGCGGCCTTTGTTGTAGATCTGACATTCCTCGGCGGGGGGGATAAGATTAAAGCAGACGGAATACCGTATGTTAAACTTATAGAAGTAGATTCTGAGTAGTTATTTGACTAATTGCTTTGAATTTCGCATAATTTCACCCAACTTTGGTAGAATTGTGTGGTTTTTGTTTTAAAAAAAGAAAGGAAAACATGTCAAAGCTGTTTTTTATAGTAGCAATGATCATCGGCCTTGCCTTCTTCGGATGCGGCGAACAGGCTGATGAAGCTGGTAATGGTGATGCAGGGGACAACGGAGAAGTCGTTACCGATGGTAACGGTGAAGATGATATAACCGAGATCGGCGGATTTGATCTGGATACACCGGATCTGGCTGTTGGACAGTGGATCGAGTACAGTGCCGATGGTCTGCGCGAAACACTCACCATCTCAGTAGTCGGCACCGAGATGAACCAGGGAACCGAGTGTTACTGGGTTCAGATCAGTGTTACGGATTTCGTAGCCCAGATGCTTATCGATGCTGAAGGCATGGAAGAAGCCATGGAGGATTACGAGGAACAGTTCGGAACATTCGTAGCGGACCCCGCAGCGTACATCCGTGAAAACATGTCGGATGCAAGCGGTATGGCTGACATGTTCGGCAACGAAGAGAATATGGCTATGGCTCTCGAGTTAATCAGCGCCATCAGAGTAGTGAAATTTGAGCAGCAGGGAATGGTAATGGCCATCGACCTTATCGGTGTGCCTGAATTCCTCGAAGAAGTGCTCGAGGATCCCGCATTCCAGGAACAGTTCAAGCAGGGCTTCCAGCAGGGCTTCAACGCCGACGGCGGACAGGAAGGCCTCGATGAGATAATGTCTGAGCTTGATAACATGCAGTTCAGCATGACCGAGACCACAATGGACGTGGCAGGCAGCAGTATCGACGGTGTAGAATTCTCAATAGTACATCCCGAAGGCCGTGCAGAAGCTGTTGTTTCTTCGGAACTTCCCCTTGTACCCCTTGCTTACGCTCAAGCAACCGGTGACGGCGAAACCCACTTCATTGAAGTAGAAGGATTCGGTTTCAGCGGCGCGGAGGATCTTCTTCCAGGCGCACCCGCACAGACCATTCAGGCCATGATGTTCCTTGAGGGAATGATGTCCCAGATGGGCGACATGGGCGGCGGCCAGAACAGAGGCATTAACTAGAAGCATAACATTCCATGAAGATGCCCGGCCATAAGCGCCGGGCATTTTCTTTTCTTTCCCTTCCTTTCAAGCTCTATTTAGTTTATTTTATCAGACAAATGGATCTGCTTGAAAACATCGAGATTGAAGAGCCGAAACCACCCCTTGCCGATCTTCTCCGTCCCCGAAAACTGGAGGAGGTGGCGGGTCAGGATCATCTGTTGTCCGAAGACGCGGCTTTCAGGATGGCTCTGGCGGAGGGCGTTCTGGGGTCGTTCATACTCT
>JBDLJP010000335.1:0-2307 GCA_039714295.1 Candidatus Fermentibacterota bacterium | reverse complement strand
TTCGTTCCACCAGACCGCATACGGCTGGTGAACTCAAGTAAACGAGATTTGATCCATTCCGGAAAGCGAGTTCAGCTTTGAAGATTATTCTGTCCGTTTTACTGATTGTATCGGTATCCGCAGGAGAAATCGTTTCCGATCTTCAATCGATCGGAGTACCAGCGCATTCAGTTTATCTGCAGGACAGTATGCTCGTGGTTTTGTTATCAGGTTCGCTGGCAGAGGGAGATTCCCTCCTGAAGCATTACGGAGGCGTTTTCTTTGTAGCTGTAGACAGCATCGCAGCTGGATGGGATACCTTCGGAATCGCGGTTGAGCTGGATGAGGCCACTCTTGTTTTTCTAAAGAGCGATATGATTCAGCTGTTCGAATGGATATCTGAAAGCAGCGATGATGCTGCAATTGCTGAATGGGTTCTTAATCATACCCGGGTTATCAGGGATACTGAATCAGATTAGACTAAAGACCCCCTTTACCGAAGAATATTACGGGAAAAGTCTTCAGAATCAGTCTCACATTAATACTGTCCGTTCTGGAAAGAACGTAAATGAAATCCAGAAACTGGGATTTCTCAAAACCTAGCCTGCTTCGACCATATACCTGCCATATCCCTGTAAGTCCGGGCTTTACGGTAAACCGCTGCTGTAACCACTCACTTGTATAGTACTCCAGCTCATAATCTATGCACGGTCTCGGCCCAACGATGCTCATATTCCCTCTGACAACATTCCACATCTGCGGAAGCTCATCAAGTGATGTTTTCCTGATGACCTTCCCAACAGGCGTTACAGCCGTGGAGCTGACAGACTTGAATACTTCACCGTTCTCTGATTTTTCTGCAGCATCCCCATTTACATATTTCATGAAGTATTTCTTATGGGTGCTCTGTCTGTCTTCGGCATTAATCCGCATTGACCTGAATTTGAAAAAACTGAACGGTATTTTGTTCAAACCGATCCTGGTCTGTCTGTACAGTACACCGCCCCGGCTGGAAACAGCTACGGCAGGAATTATGACAGCGATAACCGGAAGGAATAGAATCAGACCGGCAAGGGCAATCAGAATGTCACTTAACCGCCATAGCGCGTTGGACAGTACAGTGCTTTCCCTGCTGAAGAATGTAAGTGCGCCGTAATTATCTATAGTCATCCATGGGTCGAAGTAACCAAGCTCAAGAAAACGTTTGGAGTATATTGAGAACGGAATGCCGGCGCGCCGCGTAAGTAATGAGAAACGGGCTATGAAATCGAAGTCCTCATCATCAAACACCATGCTTAGTTCCGTCGCGTTTTCACGTTCAAGAACCTCCAGACACCTTGCACACCGTTCATCAGGATCATCAGACATTGGATCGGAATCCGTTATCAGGTTAAGAATAGACCTGTAAACGGGTGACTTCAGGAGTGTTGCCTTTATCTTTCCGCAGACTGGCTCCGTACCGAAAATGACAATGGATATCTTCCCGAATCTCAGGATCTTCAATATCCAGGGGAATATTCTGGGCACGATCAGAAGCCTGCTTATAACGGTCAATACAAGCCAGAGTATCACCAGCATGAATACAGTCAGCCTGCTGCAGACAAAAATCTCCTTCGGGAAGTGCGTTGTAAAAAGGATAAAGATAAATGAGACCGAGATCGTCAGTATCATCCTGATGGTTCTGAAGATATTCATGGACTTATTCATGGTTGTTCGGACAGCGTACAGGTCGTCCACCATCATGAGCATGATCTCAGCTATTGCAAGAAATATCCATGTTCCGGCTATAGCGGAGCATGGGGCTGAATTGGTGTGGATGGAACCGAACCGCAGCTGAACGGCAAGAGAGGTCGATAACAGAAGGATCAGAAAATCGCATATGAGAAGGGTGAAAAAGTAGAGCCTGTTCAGGTGGAAACTTCTCTTGAGGGACAAATCAATCCTTCTCTGAGAAGTACGATCTCACTGCTTCAGCCACTGTGGTCTGCTGATCCACGGTAAGATCGGGAAACATAGGCAGAGTTAGATTGCAGGAGCTGTTCCATTCCGATACAGGGAAATCACCCGCTTCGTATCCAAGGTATGAATATGCCTTCTGGGTATGAAGGGGGAAAGGGTAATGAAGCCCGGAAGCAACATCCCTGCTGGAGAGGAAGTCTCTGAGGCTGTCCCGCTCCGGTGTATGCATGGCGTATAGATGGTAAACATGCCTTACATCCCCATCCTCGCTGGGAAGCACAAGGGGGAGACCAGTCAGGAGTTCATTGTATCTATTTGCAGCTTCTCTTCTTCTGTCGTTCCATTGGGAGATATATCTGGATTTAACAC
>JBDLJP010000334.1:0-2311 GCA_039714295.1 Candidatus Fermentibacterota bacterium | reverse complement strand
TACGTAGGAACTGTCACCCATTTCAAGCCCTATAGTATCAGTTACAGCAATGATAAGTGTATCCAGGGTTTCTGAAACTGAAATATCAGCCGGGGTTTCAGGTTCTGCATCATTGCCGCATCCGGGAATAATGACAAATGTTGAAATCAGAACGATAAACACCGCGAATTGCTTGACCCTGTTCTTCATGGCATCCCTCCCAAGTCTGCGGTTTCATGGCCTCGATTAGTAGTATTATACAAACAGGGAAAAATTTCCAAATCAGAACCCTCGAAAGTCTCATATATTCTGTAATACAGAAAAAGGCGGGGATCTCCCCGCCCTTTTCTATCAGCATGTTTCCGTGAAATTTATCTGGCTATAACAAGGCTGGTTGTACCCGTCCAGTTGTCTGTTACAATTCTTACATGGTATACACCTGAAGGCATTGCCGAACCGCTTTCATCCTCAAGGTTCCAGACAAGATCATGCTGCCCGGCAGCCATCTCTTCAGCTGCCGGGGTGGTAACGATTCTACCTGTTATATCGTAGACATCGACTCTTGCAGTACCTGCTGCAGCAATACTGAAGGGAATCACAGCGCTGCTGACAGCGGGACTGGGGTAAACTGCATTTACACTGTTGATGTAATCCGGATTCCCCTCTTCCTCAAAACCGGTACCAGTGACGCTGATACTGCCCTGACAGGCTATGTGATCCCTTGCCCAGGCCACGACGGATATTGTTCCGGTTGATGATGGATTAACGTAGAAAGAAGCTGTTCCGCTTCCGTTCGTAGTATTGACCATGTAAATGTCACCGGTCTGCCAGTTGCCCTTCTGAATGCATACTCTGGCACCGCTTACTGGTGAGCCCCCGGATGTTACCGTTACATCGAAAGTCGTTGCTTCGGAGATACTGGCCGGATGGGAAGCATCAAGACCCGGAGCGTCAATGAACCACATAGGCAGTTCAGGTTCACCGAAGAGATTGTACTCCTTCACACACCAGTCATCGCATTCATCGGCAGGGGGGCACATCTCATCGCTGCCCATGAGGTGGGCGACACCGAGATTGTAAAGGTCATCATTCCACATTACATCGAAAAAATACCTGGACAGTATCTCACTGGGACCGTAACCGGGGTCTTCCGGATAGCCCCATCCGTACCTGGCGTTGAACGCGCCGAATCCTCCTCCGCCGGGGGAGTTGTTCCATGCATCTCCCATACAGTCGGTTCCGTAATCAAGATATCCGATAAGACATGAGATGGAATTCCAGACGGCAGGAAGACCCCCACCGGAGATATTGGTCTGGTTCATGAAGTCGGTTGTTGTGTAGCTGCCTCCGGGGAGTGAGAACGATGTCTCGGAGCCATGAGTTGCATGATAAAGGTGGTGAGGACCTGCATTAATCATGTTCCGGGTGATGGTTTCGCTGTTGTTGCCTGAGGAATCGTAGCACTTTTCCTCTTCCCAGGATGGTGAGGGAACATAATTGGAGATAAGTTCCGCTCCTGCCGAACCGTAGCAATAGTATGGATCGCCCCAGAGAAGTTCTGTGGTGTACCCGATTCGCATTTCAACCGGAGCCGTATCAAAATAGTCAGCAGCTGAAATTCGTTCGTAAGCAAAAACTTTGTCATTGAAGATCGCGCACTCGCCCGTTGTGTTTACACTTGCCCTTCCCACCCAGAGATCCGGATGGTAATCAACATTATCGATTCCGTACTCGCCCCAAATGTGGTTGCCGTTACTGTCCCAGAGATCGATGCCGGGAGCTGTGTCGTTAATATCGGCCCAGTAGAGATCAACGGGAGGGTACTCTGTATAGGAATTGGTAGTAATTTTGGCGTCTCTTCCGGCAATCCTGTTATCATCGCCGTATATCAGAACGTATTCCACACCCTCATCGCGGCAGTCGGTAAGGAACGCCCGGATTTCCTGAGAGAGATCCCAGCAGGTGTACCAGCCCTGAATCATGGTTGTTGTGTAAACGTTCGTTGGAATACCCTTGGAGGTTTTCCAGTCAGCCAGTTCCTGGGCTAGGACTGCGTAATCCGGGATGGTGATGATTACATATTCACCATAAGTCAGATCTTTTGAATCAACTATTACCGCTCCTGAGGCTGATACGGCTTCCGGATTAACAACTGTGTTCCTTACTGTCTCCTGTGAGCGCAGCTCACTCTGGTTACTTCTTCTGGAAACCGTGGACGCTGCGGAACCGGTTTCGAAGGTTACGCTCAATATGAGGTCTGCAAGAATATCAACTGTCCCGCTGGCGGGATTCCACCTTACCGGGAATACCCTCGCGTAAGCAACCGGAATAC
>JBDLJP010000333.1:0-2313 GCA_039714295.1 Candidatus Fermentibacterota bacterium | reverse complement strand
CCGAGAAATCCGAATACGATGGTTTGTCTCTGGCGGTCGTCGGAAGACCCAATGTTGGTAAAAGTTCGACTGTCAACAGTATGTGCCGGGAAGAGAGGAATATCGTAACAGATGTGCCTGGAACTACAAGGGATTCCATCGATACGATGGTATCGTGGCATGACAGTGAAATAAGAATAGTGGATACGGCAGGACTGCGCAGAAAATCCCGTAAGATGGATGATGTTGAATTTTACAGTACCGTAAGAGCGTGGAAATCCATAGCAAGGGGTGATGTTGTACTTGTTATGATGGATGCGTCCGAGTATCCAGTTCAGCAGGATATCAGAATCGCCGCGAAAGCCTGGGATATGGGCAAGGGTGTAATCATAGGGGTTAACAAAATAGACCTGGGAATAGATAAGGAACTCTGGAAAGCTGCCATTATCCAGCGTTTCAATCAGGCGAAGAATATGCCCATAATATTCTTCTCGGCCATAACAGGAGAAGGTGTGGGTCAGATACTGCCCGCTGCCTTCGATGTAGGTAAAAAGCGTGAAATGATTCTTTCAACCTCTGAAATAAACAGGAAGATACAGGATGCAGTGGAGGAGGTTCAGCCTCCATCCCCGAGAGGAAAGCCTGTCAAGCTCTTCTACGCTACTCAGGTAGGGGAGAAACCTCCTAGAATCCTGATATTCGCAAATCATCCTGCGGACATTCCGGAGAATTACCGCAGGTACATCGAAAACAGCCTCAGAAACTGTATCGGCCTGAAAGGTGTTCCATTGAAGATAATCTATAGAAAAAGGCAGCACTGATATGAGTCTGTGGCCTGATGCTCTGTATTTAACCGCTGCATTTCTATCTGGTTCAGTGCCGTGGTCATGGCTCATGGGTAAATCCAGGGGAATCGATATCAGACATGAGGGCTCAGGGAATACCGGTGCTACTAACCTGTTCCGTATCTGCGGAAAACGAGCCGGTATTACCGGTCTCTTTCTTGATGCGCTTAAAGGAGCGCTCCCTCTCCTCGCCGCAAAACATGGAATAGCAGGTATCCTCCCTCCAGCCGGAGACTGGGCACTTTGTCTGGCAGCTGTATTTGCAGTACTCGGCCATGTTTTCAGTCCCTGGCTTGGATTCAAAGGGGGGAAAGGAGTAGCAACAGCACTTGGCGTACTGCTGGTTCTGTCTCCCCTGACAACACTTTCGGCTCTTGCTGTTTTCGTGCTTGTCATTCTGCTTACAAGATACGTATCTCTAGGATCGATTTCAGCTGCGGCAGCCGTTATTCCATTTGTGTTCATATTTGAGCCGGGCAGCCTTCCAGTCCAGATCATAATCTGTTCTGTTGCTGTTCTTATCATTGTTCGGCACAGATCGAATATCGTGAAACTTCTGCACGGGCAGGAGAACAGATTCAGTTTTCATGGCGGTAATAATGAGTAAATGGAATCCTGCAAGACTGGTGCTCCTCATGGAAAGCCTTGTTGCAAAAGATCTTAAAGTAAGGTATAAGAGGTCAGTGCTGGGCTTCGCATGGTTTCTTCTCAAACCCCTGTTCAGTATGGTGGTCTACTATTTTGTTTTCACAAGAGTATTAAGGTTCGGCGGTGCTATACCGCACTTCTCACTATTTCTTCTGACAGGTCTGCTGCCGTGGAATTTCTTTTCCTCGTCACTGAGTGCCTCTGCATCCAGCCTTCTTGATAATCACAGGCTGATAAGAAGTATATATTTTCCAAGGATGGCACTTCCGGCGGCTGAGGTAGCTGCGAACCTTATTCATCTCCTTCTGGCGCTTCTGGTTCTGGAGACCCTGCTTGTTATTTTCGGACATTACCCCGGATTTTCAATTATTCTTATACTGCCTGCCATTCTCCTCCTGACTCTGATGACAACCGGGATCGCAATGCTTCTTTCCATTGGAAATGTCTTCTATAGAGATGTCAAGCAGTTCATAGAGGTACTGCTTCTTGCATGGTTCTATGCGTCTCCCATCATTTATCCGCTGGATTCCATTGGTGTTAGTATTATTCAATCCGACAGGCTGGTGCAGATCCTCAAATTCAATCCGATATCCGGGTTCATGGAGATCATGCATTCTATTTTATACGCGGGGACATGGCCTCCGTTATGGTGCTGGGTATCTCTGGCTTCATGGTCAGTTGCCTTTCTGCTTGCCGGTGTTTTCGTTTTCAGGAAAAGCGAACCGGTAGTCGTGAAGGAGCTGTAGAATGAGACCTGGCGGGATTAGAATGAAGAATGTTACTCTGGATTACAGGCTTTATCACGACCGTGCAGTAACTCTCAGAGAAACGATGATGAATT
>JBDLJP010000332.1:0-2322 GCA_039714295.1 Candidatus Fermentibacterota bacterium | reverse complement strand
CTGATGAACACAACCGAGTGTTCATTGAGATTATGATCTATCCCAGGGATGTAAGCAGTGACTTCAAAACCGTTTCTTAAACGAACCCTGGCTACTTTCCGAAGCGCAGAGTTAGGTTTTTTCGGTGTTGAAGTATAAACCCTTGTGCAGATGCCCCTCTTCTGCGGGCATCCTGTCAGGGCGGGTGCTTTGGTTTTCGATTTCTTCTTCTTGCGCCCGTTCCGCACAAGCTGATTAATTGTTGGCAAATCTTCTCCTCTCAAAGTTCAGTTAATATCCCCCTGAATACTACAAGGGGGTCTAAGTCTATACATCAAAATCGGTTTCGTCAATATCACGCTCTTCCGTATTGTCCGGGAATGCCGGTTCCGGCAGCTCTTCCCCGTTCGGTAGCGTGAGCCTTGTATTCTGATATTTCTTTACGCCTGTTCCCGCCGGAATCAGATGTCCCACAATCACATTCTCCTTGAGACCGTGAAGGTAATCCACCTTCCCAGCAGTCGCAGCATCGGCGAGTACACTGTTCGTTTCCTGGAAGGATGCTGCCGAGAGGAAACTCTCGGTGGCAAGAGAAGCCTTGGTAATTCCAAGAAGAAGGACTGCTGAAGTCGCGGGCTTCTTACCTTCCATCATCATGGCTTTGTTCTCTCGCTGAAGAATAAGCCTGTCTATCTGAGAACCTTCGAGGAACTGCGTGTCACCGGGATCATCGATCTTAGCCTTGGAAAGCATCTGACGCACAACGATGCTTATATGCTTATCGTTGATATTAACACCCTGGAGGCGGTAAACCTCCTGAATTTCATTGAGAAGATATTTTTCCGCTGCCTCCGTACCCATAATCCTGAGAATATCATGCGGAGATAAAGGACCTTCGGTAAGACGGTCTCCCGCTTTAACCCTGTCCCCTTCGCGCACTCTGATATGCTTGGATGCCTGAATTTTAACCGAGGATTCCTGTCCATGATCTCCCCTGATGGTGACCGTTCTTATTCCAGCCTTGATAGGGCTAAGAGCCACAACACCATCTATCTCGGCAATACTCGCTGAATCTTTCGGGATTCTGGCTTCGAACAGTTCATCCACCCTCGGCAGTCCTCCGGTAATGTCTCTGTGCTGTCCGAGCTTTCGCTCGATCCTGGCTATATGGGTTCCCAGCTTGATGAGACTTCCATCGTTAATTCTGAGGTGCGCACCGCTGGGTATGGGGTACTTACCTTTGATGGAATCAGAGATAAACTCCTCAACAGGGTCACTTGCAATTTTCTTCCTTCCGGGCTGAGCGATATGACTTCTGGCTCCCCTTGAGGTGAAGTCCGAGATAATCATCATTGTGCTTTCTGTTACTATATCCTGAATGCACTTAACCAGGTTTCCGGTACCCTGATGCCCTCTGTCAAGAGATTCGATGATTATTATGAATGAACCTTTCCGGCTCAGGTCAGCAAGAGCACTTGCGAACTGCTGTTCAAGTTTTTCATTCTTACGCTTCTTGGACTCTTCGAGCGCAGTGATAGCGCTTTCAAGTGCTGCTACCTCTTTTTTCGCCTTCTTGCCGAATGTCTTTATCACTTCCCGGGCGCCGTACACGATAGCTGCATAGCTTCCGGTTCCGGCTTTCCTGCAGTTTATGGAGATAACAGGGATCTTCTTCTGATCCTTCATCCTGTCGATAAAGTCTTCAGTCAGTGTCTCCGTTCGATATGTACTGACCTGCTGGTAGGTGTAGATGATACGGCCGTGTCCCTCGGTCATCTCCTTAACCAGCTCACCAAGAGTGAAAAGCTCCTCTTCCCGGCGCCTGGGGCGCCCGCTGAGAACTATCAGCTGTTCTGGGAGTATGAAAACATGCGGATGGAGGGTTTTGCTTCTGTCTTCGACAATAACCATCTGCTGTTTTTCTTTTACTTCATCACCGACTTTAACAAGTAATTTGACAATTTTACCCGGCATGGGTGCGCGTTTTCTTGAGATCGAACCCACCGGCATCCACACCATCCGCAGCTACGTCGCCGACACCATCAGCTGGGTCGAGGCCGAACCGGACGAAGGCGCTGATGTGAAAAAAGAGCCCAGCACCGATGATGTCGAAAGCGAACAGGCAGCAATGGCCGAGTTGACCGCTGAAAATTGCGGCGACGGGCTGGACTTTGCCTCTGTGGTCGCTGCCGGTGAGGCGAATCTGACCGAAGGCGACAAGCTGGCGATTAAGGCGGCCAAGGATCCGGCGGCGGAGAAGTATCGCCGCTGTGTGATGCTGTCGCCCGAGTTGTCTGCCAAGGCCGAGACCGTGCGGACAAACCGGCTGCTGGAAAACATTAA
>JBDLJP010000331.1:0-2324 GCA_039714295.1 Candidatus Fermentibacterota bacterium | reverse complement strand
TGAACTTGCAGCGCTCTACCCCGAAATTTTCAAATGTATCGGATGTAATGCCTGCACGCAGGGCTGTCCTATGGATATCGATGTAATGCACTATATGGCTCAGGCTATAAGGGGTGACCTGGCCGGTGTAGCAGAAACATCATTTGACTGCATTATGTGCGGTCTCTGCGCTTCAAGGTGTCCGGCGGAGGAAGTACAGTTCAATGTGGCCATCCTTGCAAGAAGGCTGAATGCAAGGCACGGAAAACCAAGAGCAAAACATCTTGAAGAGAGGGTTCGAGAGGTAAAAAGCGGTAAGTTCGAAGAACCTCTCAGGGATCTGATGAGTAAATCAACTGATGAATTGAAGGAACTGTACAAATCCCGGGAAGCGGAGCCTCATATGGCTGAAGAAAACTGGACACCTCAGGATGCGAGGTATGTCTGATGAGTATGACAATTCAACTGGAGGTCAGCAATGTCGTATCCTGAATCACTGAAAAAGCTCATAGAGAAAGTTGAAGCCACTCGTTCGGAAAGAGTTGAACGGAAAAAGAACGATCAGGAATTCCCCGCTCTCAAGCTTGAGGAGCGCGAACCGGTTCTTAAAAGTTTCCATCCTGATTTTATCGAAGGAACACGCCGTGAGATTAAGATCGGCCCCAGCAAAGGTTACGCCATCAGTAATGAAATGGTGGACATTCTTGAAGCCGCCAGCAGGATGGACCCTGATCTTGTAGATCTTTCCAACCCGAATTACGAAACGGATGTCCTTGTAATTGGCGCAGGTGGAGCAGGTACCGCTGCAGCAATTCTCGCGGCTGAAAACGGAGCAAAAGTGCTTATCGCTACAAAGCTTCGTCATGGTGACGCGAATACAATGATGGCGGAAGGTGGTATTCAGGCTGCCGATAAAGTCGGGAAGGACTCTCCCTACTACCACTATCTCGATATTCTCGGAGGCGGACATTTCCTGAACGATCCGGAGCTTGTATACACGATGGTTCAGAATGCACCGGACGCCTTGAGATGGCTTGAGGGGCTGGGTGCATCCTTCTCCAAGTACGAAGACGGAAAAATGAAGACCATGCACGGTGGCGGAACATGCCGCAAAAGAATGCATTACGCTGCAGATATCACCGGTGCTGAGATAATGAAGACCATCCGTGATGAGGCAAGAAATCATCTGGATATGATCAATGTGGTCGAGTTCTGTCCGGCGGTTGAACTTGTCCTGGACGATCAGGGACATTGCACCGGCGCCGTTCTCTACAACCTTGAAACATCCGAGTACCATTTTGTAAAAGCAAAAGCTGTCATCATAGCAACGGGAGGAAGCGGAAGGCTGCATATACAGAACTTCATGACCACCAATCACTACGGTGCCACTGCGGATGGCATCGTCATGGCATACAGAGCCGGAGTTCCCATCTCCTTCCTTCATACAGTCCAATACCATCCGACCGGTGTTGTATTTCCTGAACAGGCCGAGGGAATTCTGATAACCGAGAAGTTCCGTGGCGCTGGCGCGAATGTGCTTAACATCCATGGCGAGCAGTTCGTCTATGAGCGTGAGCCTAGGGATGTCGAGGCAGCCTGTATTATCCGCGAATGCACCCCTGCTGGAAGGGGCAATGGAGTTCCAACCCCCACCGGTAAATTCGGTGTGTGGCTGGATTCCCCCATGATAAATATGCTCAAGGGAGAAGGAACGGTAAGGAAGGAATTCCCCGGGAAACATATCCTCTTCAGGCGCTTTGGAATTGATATATCCAATGAGCCAATGCTCATCCATCCAACTCTGCACTACCAGAATGGCGGGTTGGACATCAACAGTAAATGTGAGACAAACGTCCCCGGTCTATACGCCGCCGGTGAAGTGGCTGGTGGGATTCACGGTGAGAACAGGCTCATGGGTAATTCTCTTCTGGACGTAATAGTTTTCGGCAGAATCGCCGGTGAAAATGCTGTCGATTATATCAGCAAGCATCCTGAGATCGGTCAGCCAACTCTTGATCATGTTAGACGACATAATGAAGAACTGAAAACTGCCGGCATAAAAGAAGAAAGAATTTCTCCTATGATACTGCCGGACTACAGCAACCCGGCGGTCAGGAAAAAGCAGCTGACAAAGGAATACTTCGGAACCCTTTCATGAATCTGGAACAGGCACAGTTCTCTTTCAGCCCTTGACAGCCACAGCATCTTTCCTATAATGCGCCTTGCAGTCGCGGGGTGGAGCAGTCTGGTAGCTCGTTGGGCTCATAACCCAAAGGTCGCAGGTTCAAATCCTGTCCCCGCTACCAAGATTGTCCCGGTACGTAAGTACCGGGATTCTTATGTTC
>JBDLJP010000330.1:0-2327 GCA_039714295.1 Candidatus Fermentibacterota bacterium | reverse complement strand
CATGTATGGACCCGGACAGAACATCAATCACTGTCATCACCAAATCAGGCAGCACCGCTGAAACACTTTCCATTTTTCTCTCTCTTTACGGATGGATAACTGAATCGGTGAACGGAGAAAAGGGAATCACTGTCATTACTGATCCAGAAAAGGGAGATCTTCGTCAGCTTGCAACTGAGAGGAACTGGTCATCACTTCCCGTTCCGCCTTCAGTAGGAGGCAGGTTCAGCGTTCTCAGCCCGGTCGGTCTCTTTCCCGCTGCTTTTGCGGGAATTGATGTGAAGGCTCTGCTGAAGGGAGCAATGACAGTGACAGCGGATTTCCGGTACAGGGGAGCAGAAAGTCTGGCAGCTTCAATAGCTGCAGGGTATTTAAACACTGTTTCAAGGTATCCTGTTCACGCTATGTTTCCATACAATGATAAGCTCTTTGACACTGCGCTGTGGTTCTCTCAGCTCTGGGCGGAAAGTCTTGGCAAGAAGACGGATCTTTCGGGAAGGTCAACGGTAACGGGGCAGACTCCGCTCGCATGCAGAGGACCTGCAGACCAGCATTCTCTTCTTCAGCTCTTCATGGAGGGTCCCAGGGATAAGACCGTTACCATTCTTACAACGCAGCCGGACAGAGACGCAGCGGGTATACCGGTGGGGTTTGAAAACTACCCTTCCATGGCATACCTGGAAGGTATTACTCCAGATGAACTTAGAATTGCCGAAGCCACGGCGACGGGAAAAGCTCTTGAAGAGAATGGCATACCTGTCAGTTACCTCAAGATGCAGAAACTCGATGAGAGGACTCTTGGAGAACTTATAATGTCATTTGAGATTGCAACTGTTCTAACCGGACTGGCTCTTGATATCAACCCCCTGGATCAGCCGGGTGTTGAGAGGGGCAAGGTTCTGACTTATGCAGCTCTTAACCGTCCGGGGTATGAAGCTTGATAAACTCGATCATACTATACGCACTCACCGCTTTAATTGTCCTGCGGCCTGACCCCTCTGATGTTCTTGAAACAGCACCCGTTTACTCCTGGACGATCTCACAGCTTCTTGACTGGGATACGAGGCTGGTCAGGGATGGAGTTCCCGTGATAAGTTCCGGCTTTCAGCCGGTTCCAGGATGGGGATCGTTTGAGTCACTCATTCTCAACTCTCCGCTCGAAGCTGGAGTCTGGGGTAATGGAAACTGGGAAATTGATTTCACTTCCTTCGCGATTCCGGACAGTTCGTACTCGAGCGCGGTGGGTCTGATTCAGAACACCTCATTGAACAGCAGATATTCAGCATATATCAGAAGGCCGGTAATGTCCGCCTTGCTGCTTGATTTTACAATGTCCAGAGAAGACACGCTGAACAATCAGAGTTACATCATCCGTTACGGTGAATTCGAAACCGGAGGGCGCGGCTGGCAGACGACACAGGACGGATATTCGCTGTGGGGGAAATGGAATAATCGGGAAGCGGCTGCAAGGATCTCATTCGCTCATCTGCACCCGGGGGGAAGATACTGGGAGGCTCTTGGTTCATGGCGGATGGATGTCTCTTATTACGATATCCGGACAGCATGCGCAGTAAGTGTTTCAGATGATTCAATTCTCAGTGCAGAAGCTCACTTGCGTCTTGAGTTTCCCGTATTGGGGATGAGGGCTGTTATGAGAAGTGATCTACTTGACCTCGATGGAGATATCTCCCCCGGAGGCACTGCCGGTTTACTTGCTGAACCCGGGATATTCCATCTTCAGGCCGGAATTGCTGCGGTACCTGATGAGAATCTGCGAATTATTGGTGTTGCTGGCATCGATCCTCTTGAAATCACTGTTGAAGCAGATAAGGATGGTATTGAGGGTGGAATTCAATCACTCTTGAACACTACTTTCGGTTTCCTGCATGCTGGAGCTTCGCTCAAGGAAGACACTGTAAGTTTCAGAGGAATAGTTCTGCCTTACCTCCCCTGGGGAGCTTCCGGAAGGATACACGGAGGAGTATCGTGGGAACTCCTGCATGCCGACACAAGCATCAGCGGAACCATGGATATAAAGTCCTTGTTTACATTAGGGAGGTTTGCATTCATTTTTGCCCTTGAGGATGTTCTGGATGATTACAGGAGTTATTCATTCGGAATAACATGGTCTTTCAGTGATCATCCGCCAGAGATTATCAAAGAGGATGACAGGTAATAATGAAGCCCGATAAGAACGATAGTAACAGCGAACTAAGAATAGCGGTTCTTGCTTCGGGCAGAGGTTCTAATTTTGAAGCTCTATGCAGCGGAGATACCGGTAAAGGGAAGATATCTCTCCTTATAACGGACAATGAAGATGCGTATGT
>JBDLJP010000329.1:0-2408 GCA_039714295.1 Candidatus Fermentibacterota bacterium | reverse complement strand
GAAGAGATCAGGAGATGGTCGGCTGCTGAGGATAAGATTGCCGAATTTGAGGGGATATCCGGGATGCTGGACGAAAGGCGTCATCGAAAATAAGGAGTGATCCGGAACGGCCGCCTGCGGGGGACCAGGCGGATAATCTGTTGATATCATCCCTTCATTAGTGCATTAGTTACACAGGCCGGAAGAGAATCGTTCGAAATTCTACCTGTCTCTTGCGATACTTCTGAACCTTTTCATTTCCACTCATCTGAACGGCATTTCGAAAGGCCCGTAAGAATGACATATAAGCACGCGCTGGCCCTGTATCCCTATTTCAAGGATTCCACGGCGACTATGGGTGTCTTTCCTCCTACGGGGCTGGAATACATAACGACAAACATGAAGGACATCGTCGGAAAACTGACATTCCTCGACCTGAGGTACGACAGGGAGTACAGGGATACCGGGGTATTGTCGGATTTCATCAGGGAAGAGATAGATTTCATATGCATAGGCCTCACCTGGGACACACAGTTCAACGAGATATGCGACCTGATCTGCAAGCTGCCGGCTGATGTCATCACCGTGATCGGAGGGAGCAAGGCGACAGAGGAGGTCGAGACACTTCTGGAGAGATGCGCCAATATCGATTTCGTTGTCAGGGGCGAGGGAGAGGATACGATAAGGGAGATAGTCAACGGCGTTCCTTCCAGGGATATCCTCGGGCTCTCGTACCGGGAAAACGGAACGATAGTCCACAACGCGAACAGAGCGCTTCCGGAGGTACTGGGTACTGCGTTCCCGGACAGATCGCTGCGAAGGCACGATTACCACTGGGTTCAGAACGGCGCGCGGATAGCGAGGTTCACCTTCGATACCGTGCTGACTTCCAGGGGATGCCCGTATGACTGCAAGTTCTGCACATTCAGCCTGAATCCACTAGGACAGAAAAGAAAATATACGGAGAGGCCCCTCGATATTGTCATCGAAGAATTGAAGGATATCACCGCCGATGTAGTCCTGTTCAGTGACGACAACTTCTTCACTAATCCACGGAGAAGCGAAGAACTCTGTGAATTGATCATAGAAAACGGGATTCAGAAGACGTTCATCGTTCAGACACGGATCGAGATCGCGAAGAATCCGAGGCTGCTGGAGCTGGCGGAGAAGGCAGGGTTCAAGATATTTCTCATAGGGATCGAATCGCCCCATGACTGGATCCTGGAGCTGCTCAGCAAAGGATTTAACCAGCAGCAGGTCAGAGAAGCTTTCAAGGTGCTGAACAAATTCAACTTCTATATCCACGGCTATTTTATCTACGGCAATATCGGGGAGACGGAAGAGGAGATGGTCTACATCGCTCAATTCGCGAAAGAATTGAAACTGGATTCGATAAGTTTTCAGAAGCTGAGGGTAGAGAAATTCTCCCCGTTGAAAGAGATCGTCGAGAATACGCCTGGATATCACTGTGATTCCGTCGGAGGGCCGGTCTACTCGGACACGTACAGCCTGAGCGACCTGAGGCAGATCCGAAACAGGATACGAAGCAATTTTTATAATTTCGGGCAGTTTCGCCGGATCCTCAAGAAAGCACATACAGCAGGGATATTCTCTCCATCCGATTTTGTCTACGCATCCATAAAACTGCCGAAGATCATCTACAAACTCATCATGCGGGAATTCGAGAAAAAAGGTTGGGTGTCGGCGGGTTAGTTTGTATTCTGCGAGAGTGTGCGCTTCATGTCTTGCTTTTAAAAGAAAGGGCGGTCATGAGCAGAACAGCAGTCATACTTTCAGTTCTCAGTCTCATTTATTGTTCGTGCGGCGGTTCAGACAGCCCGGTCACGCCGGATGAGCCGGATGTCTCGTTCAGTTTTGTCCATCACCAGGATATCAGTACTGCTGGAGGGGCGGATTTCGAGTCATTCGAGATCGGCGCCGAAACATATCTTGCGGTGGCCAATGCCTCGGATGGTTCTACGGTCAACATCGATTCGAAGATATACAGGTGGATCGATACTTCATTTGTAGAGATTCAGTCGATCCCGACATCGTGGGCGTCCGACTGGGAGTATTTCGAGATCGGAGCGGAATCCTACCTGGCCATGGCTAACCTGGGTGACGGAAGTACGACTAACATCGATTCCAGGATATACCGATGGAGCGGCGCTTCCTTTGTGGAGTTCCAGTCGATTCCTACAAGTGGAGCAGTTGACTGGGAATTCTTCTCGATGGGAACGGAATCGTACCTTGCGGTCGCGAATCAGCACGAGGATTTTGACTACAACATCGATTCAAAGATATACAGGTGGAACAGTTCATCATTCGTAGAATTCCAGTCGATTCCGACCAATGGAGCGCTCGACTGGGAGTTCTTTGCGGCAGGCACGGATTCCTTTCTTGCAGTGGCAAACAGCCTTGATGGAGCT
>JBDLJP010000328.1:0-2419 GCA_039714295.1 Candidatus Fermentibacterota bacterium | reverse complement strand
TTGGCATTTGGTTTGTTAAGACATTAGAGAATGCCAAAATTCAAGATCCGACCCCGATAAGGACCCCGATGATATTAAGATGTCAGGCCCGGCCCCCAAGTGTTTTGTGGAGGTGCCAGATATCCCGTAGTGCACGGGGGACACGTTTATAAAGAGGCAGGGGTGTCGCGCGGATCTCCCTCAAGTGAATGGGGATTTCGCGGATACTGACTCCTGATCTCTGCGCTCTTATCACCAGTTCGGTTGGAAATATATCAAGCTCATACTCACAGAGCGGCGGAATATCCTTCACGGCATCTCTCCATAGAACCTTTGGACCATGTGTATCCGTCCCCCTGAATCCAAGAAGAGCTCTGAGAAGGAACGTAAGGGTAAGGGTTGCCGCTTTTCTTACAAGCGGTCGCCGGTCATCCTTTCCCGCCAGTACCTTGGAACCCTGGACAAGGTCGACATCGTTCCTGCTGAGGAGCTGCAGCCCTCGTATCCAGAAATCCGTATCGAGCACATCCAGATCATCGATAATGACTATGTCCGCCTGCGACTGCAGCAGTCCGGTTTTCATCGCCAGGCCGTAATTGGGCGTGGGAAGTGATAAACAGTCAAGAGCCGGGTATCTCTTTTCAAGGTCAAGAAGCAGATTATTCGTCCCGTCCATCGAGCCGTTTTCAATAACCTTTATCCGGAATCCCTCTGGAAGTATCTCAAGAACGGGCGCAAGCTGGCTTTCGAGAATACTCTCCTCATTATAGACCGGTACGATAACCTCGACTGTCGATGCGTTGTCCGGACAGGCTTCACGGAGGTTTTCCATGATATTTATTTCTTTGCTCATGAAGCTTTTTTCCTCCTGTACCCTACCCTGGCTGCCATCAGGCTCAATTCAAAGAGAAGATACAGAGGAAGGGTAAGCATGATCTGAGTGAGGGGGTCAGGGGGGGTGAGGATGGCAGCAATAATGAGAAGCCCCACTATTATGTGCCTTCTGTATCTCGCCAGAACTTCCGGAGTCACGGCTCCGAGGTTTACGAGTATCAGTATAAGGACCGGCAGCTGGAACGCAACCCCGAATATCAAGATGAACCTGCTTAAAAAACCTATATAGTTCGCAAGGCTCCAGTGCCCCATAATATTCCCCGTCTCGAAACTTCTGAACACGTCGATAGCCGGTTTCAGCATAATAAACCATGCGAATGCCGCCCCTGCAAGAAATAGAAGGACAGATCCGAAAGCAGAGCGAACCGCTGTTTTTCTTTCTTTTCTGAAGAGACCCGGCGAGACGAATCGCCAGAACTGGTAGAAGATAACCGGCGACGCTGCAAGTACACCGACTGCAAGCGACAGGTTGAGATGCGCCGCGAAAGCTTCGGTGGGGGCAAGAGCCTGCAGCTCGGTTGGAGCGCTGGAAAGGACTATCTCCATTATTTTCCTGCTGAAAACGAACGCTACAATGACCGAACCTGCCAGAACACCCAGAACATAGAATATCCTTTGTCTGAGCTCTTCAAGGTGTTCCCAGAAGCTTCCCTCTGTGATATTTTTCAAATACTGATCACACCCTCAGCATATTCATAGCGAGCGGAAGAGCCTTCTCCTCCTGATCGGGTGTCAGGCGCTCCAGTCTGCAGTCGCACCAGTCAAAGGGGAGTGCCCAGATTCGTCCGTCCTTCCGGGTCTTCTTGTCTTTATCGAACAGATGTGAGAGCTTCTCCGGGGAAACCTTATCACTCAGAGTGGTCGGGAGACCGGCCTGTTTCAGCATACGACGGATCTCTCCAGGCAGTTCCCTGCTGCCTCCCAGGCTTGCTGCAATAGCAGCTTCCCCAATCAGTCCAAGGCCTACTGCTTCTCCGTGCGTGAGCCCGAATCCGCTGGCGCTTTCCAGAGCGTGTCCTATCGTATGCCCCAGATTAAGGAGCATTCTATTCCCGCTTTCCCTGAGGTCCTCGGCTACAATTCTGCCCTTCACCTCAAGGCATTTGCGTACGATTTCCAGGATGTCGCTCTTGTCCGGCTTCTCAATATCCACCCGCTTCAGTAATCCCTGCAGAGACCTGTCCCCTATCAGCGCGGTTTTTACTATCTCCGCAAATCCGCTTCTGAACTCGCAAAGAGGAAGTGTATCGAGAAAGTCAGGCGCTATAAGTATCTTCCCGGCAGGATAGAACGTTCCCACCTGGTTTTTTGCAGAGGAAAGATTTACTCCGGTTTTTCCCCCCAGACATGCGTCCACCATGCAGAGAAGAGTGGTTGGAACCAGCATCAGTTTCAATCCGCGGAGATAGGTTGACGCTGCCATTGCGCCGATATCGCATACAAGGCCGCCCCCTATCACTGCTACCGGCGTGTCTCTGTGAATCCCTGCGGCTGACATGCTGTCCCATATCTGGGAGAGTGTGAATGTATTCTTCAGCACCTCTCC
>JBDLJP010000327.1:0-2442 GCA_039714295.1 Candidatus Fermentibacterota bacterium | reverse complement strand
CATGCTCTGCAGCAGGGGTACGGGCATCCGAGAAGCACTAATCTCCCCGGAAGAAGGGCTCAGGATATTCTGGAAGACCTGAAGGAGCATACAGCCCGTTATTTCGGCGGATCGCGGGTAATGTTCTGCAGTGACGGCGCTATGGCTAACGGGCTTTCTATTCTATCCGCCGGACGGCTGGCGAGGGAAGCGGGAAGAGGTCACATTGCGGCTTCCCCCGTGGAGAGTTCTTCTATTGTGGCTGCCCTGAAGATCCTCAGAAGTGAAGGGTCATCTGTAACCGTTCTTGAGATAGACGACTCTGGCAGAATAATCCCGGAATCACTTGCGGAAGTCATATCCGATGAAACCGGTCTGGTCACATGCGCCTGGGTCAACGGAGTTTCCGGGACAATTCAGCCTGTTCGTAAACTTGCAGAAATATCGCATTCCGCTGGAGCCCGGTTCCATACAGATGCATGTGACGCTGCAGGAAGAATGGAGATCGATCTGTCCGAAACCGATATCGATCTTCTCACAATGTGTTCCCTCAAGATCGGAGGTCCTCCGGGGGCAGCGGCTGTTGTGATGTCCGATGCGGATCCATGGATTACGAGCGCCGAGCCGGAACTGATGTCCATGCCCAACATACCCGGGATATCCGGTATGGCGGCTGCGATGGAAGTTATGAGAACCAGTATGGAACCCCGCAGCAGGATAGTCAACCAGCTCAGAGCCGATCTTCTTGAGGGATTCGATTCTTTCAATATCAGGTACTCTATCGTAGGAGGCGGTCTTGAGCATATTCTGCCGGGAACCGCTCTGCTTAAGATCAGTCATGCACCCGAGAAACTTCATGTTAAACTGGAACAGGAGAATATTATCCTACCCTCTCACAACTCTACCGACCGATTGTCCTATCTTGACAGGATCGGTGCGGATATTTCCAATCCCGAACAGTATCTCGGTATCTCTATAGATATACGTAACACTGCTGTTGATATAGAACACTTTCTGAGATCACTTTCGGAGATCATTCTGCAGGAGAAGGGCGGCAGGCGTGAAAATCAGTAACATTATCCTGTCTGTTCTGTTTATTGCTGCGGTTGCTGGTGCAGCGGGGAATCAGGCTTGCGAGCATCGATACTTCTGGGTTGTCAGAGACGGCCTTGAAAGCCCGGAATCTATCGATACTCTGATAGACAGAGCCGCAGAAGCGGGAGCAAACGGAATAATCGTACAGGTAGCCGGAAGAGCCGAATCGTATTACAGTTCATCCATCCTGCCCGATGCCGATTTTCAGGATGGTTTTGATCCCCTTGCATACACAATTGCCAGAGCCAGACCGAGGGGGCTGGAGGTTCACGCCTGGATAAATGCTTTCCTTGTATGGTCCTCACCCCTGCCCCCGAACGATTCGACACATATCTGGCATACCCGTCCGGAATGGTTCATGACTGACGTATATGGCAGATCAACAAGGGATTACACAAGAGATGAGTGCGACAGAAATGGACTGGTAGGAGCAACACTTTCACCGGCATTACCCGCCGTGCGGGAATTTCTAGCTGATGTTGCCCTGGAGATAGCGCTGAACTACAATGTGGATGGAATTCATCTTGATTACATACGGTATCCAAATCCATCCTTCGGTTTTGAACCGCTGTCGACAGGCATGTTCTATATGGAAACCGGGCTTGATCCCCTGGATATGTTCCGAGGATACAGGGAAAACGACGAGCTCGCAGAAATGTGGTCTCTCTGGAAAATCAACAATGTAACCCGGACAGTGGAGACCGTAAGATCGGTTCTGAGAAGCGACGCTCCGGGAGTACTTCTGTCATGTGCTGTAATGGCAGACCCGAACGAAGCGGAATCGCACTACTCCTGTGACTGGAGGTCATGGATTGAAGCAGGACTGGTTGATTTTGTGTGTACCATGGCTTACACTACTAATACACAGAAGGCGAGAGAACTGGCGGCTCTCGGGGCAGCAGTCTGCCCGGAAAGAGTCATTCATGGAATAGGTGTTTACAATCAATCGATATCCAGCGCTACCGCAGGAGCATCGGAAGCTCTCAGCAGGGGCATCAGAGGAATCTGTGTCTTCAGTCTCAACTCACTGTCTTCTGATGATACATGGATGATAAGAAATTTCTGGGGAGAGCCGGGGAGTACTGATCATCCGATCGATTCAGCTGTCTTTCAACGCGTTAATACTGGCGGTAATCCATGAGACTTGGTGTGCTGGCAAGCGGAAGCCGCGGAAATGCTTTTGTGATCGAGCATGAGGGCTGCATGGTGTTCTTTGATGCCGGACTGAGTGGAAGAAAGCATACTGAAAGATTGCTCGAAGCCGGATTCGGAGACCTCTCTCCGGAAGCTCTTTTCATAAGTCATGAACATTCGGATCATATAAAAGGCGCAGGTGTACTGGCTCGAAAATGGAATATTCCAATTTAC
>JBDLJP010000326.1:0-2453 GCA_039714295.1 Candidatus Fermentibacterota bacterium | reverse complement strand
TCCCTCCGCAGCGGAATGCGGCGCCTCGTACCGGGCGCTGCCTGCAACGTCATCAGAGACCTCAGCGGCGGTTTCACGCGTAGTATCTTCAGTCGAAAGAGTTTCCGCAGATTCGAATCCGTCACCATCAGAAGCAGCTGAATCATCCCGGGTATCTTCCAGATGAAGAACGTAGGACTCGTAATCAGTTTGACGGTCTATCGATGACTCGGAAATTCTGCCCTTGAACGGCTGGTTTTCCATTATAAGTTTGACCCCGAGAAGTACAGCGATGATCCCGGCTGCAGCGGGAACGAAGAACTTCCAGCGCGAACGACGGTTCATTCTCCTGTAAATAATCCATTCCATACTGCGGAAATCGTCCTCTTTCGGAGCTGTGAAACTATCTCGCCATGATGTTTCCAGTTTTCTCTGGGAATCAATGAGATTTCTGCACCTGCTGCAGAGTCTCACATGTTCAGAGACCTCTTTCATCCGCGCTGAAGGCAACTCTCCGTCGAGCAGCATCATCAGAGTGTCAAAATCCGGACAGTTCATTCCCATTCTCCAAGCATAGGCCCGAGTTCTTCCCTTATTTTTGTCCTTGCACGGTTGAGTCTGGACATAACAGTTCCCAGAGCGATATCAAGGCTCTCTGCTATCTCAGAGTAACTGAGCTGCTGATCAACCCTCAACACAAAAACAGCTTTCAATGCCGGAGTAAGCTTGTTGACAGCTTTGGCTACCGCGCCTATCAGCTGCTCACCTGCTGCTATGTCAGCTGTGTCATCTTCGATAACCTGCTGCCCTTCTGCACTGTAAGTTTCTTCAAAATGCACTTCGCGCCTTCTCATCTTTTTCTTGCCGTAGTTAATCGCGAGATTTGTTGTAATCCTGTATATCCAGGTGAAGAAACGGTACCGGGTATCGTATCTGTCCATTGCCTGCATGGCTCTGATGAAAGCGTCCTGAGTAATATCCCATGCTTCATCATCACTTCCGCACATCCGTCTTGCAACTCTGAATACACGTTTCTCGTATTTCCTGAACAGTTCACCGAATGCATCTCTGTCTCCATTCTTTGCTTTCCTGAGCAGTTCGATGTCAGGGTTCTCCTCTTCTCCTGCCATCGAAAGTAATACACTCAGAAGCATTTCTTATTCCCTTTCAGAAATCAATGAAGAGAGCGGCAGCTATTCCAGTTTCCCGCTCGAACACCTCATTCTCGGTACTGAACGAATAAAGGTAGGCATCGACGTATGCGTCAAGCATGCCGAAAAGCCAGGCAGCGGAAGTATACCAGATAAGATCAAGCCTTCTCTGACTGTGCAGCTGGTAAGCGGGGTCATCGTTGTTGATCCTGGCTTCCTCCGAGGCGATATGCTCACTTATCAGCAGTGAAAGCAGGCCCAGTTCAAGCGTACCGAAAACGATTCCCTTCAGAGGCTCGTCGTTGTAGAACTGACCCCATCCGGGCAGCACTGCGGACCGAAGCAAAGCGGTAGAAGGGTTTCTTCTGACAACGACAGGTATTTCCTTATCGATAAATGCTTCAGAACTGTCACTCTCAAGGCTGTCCTGAAATGCGTAATCAATATGGTTTTCAGATACCGCGGTATAGACGCACAGAATCGGTATCAGCAGAACAAATCGCATCCTCAGCTGATAACTCCCCTGGAACTTGAAAGTATGAAGCCGGCCAGTTGTCTGACGTCATCAGAGGCATTACTGTCCTCCTGCAGACCTTGTGCCTTTAAAGTGAGTGTGCCGTCTTCCCTGAAAAGATGCCTGAACGCGATTTCAAGGCTGTCCAGTCTTTCCTTTGCGAAACCTTTCCTTCGGAGTCCGATACGGTTCAATGCGCGAACTCCCAGCGGGGCTCCTCCTGCCAGAACGAAAGGAGGAACATCCTTGCTGACCCTGTATCCCCCTCCGATCATTGCATGATCGCCAATCCGGACAAACTGGTGTATGGGGACAACGCCTCCGATGGTTACATTGTCGCCTATTTCCACATGCCCTGCCATATTGACAGTATTCGCGAGGATGACTCTGTCACCTATGATACAGTCATGCGCAATGTGGACGTAAGCCATGATAAGACAGTTTGAACCAATCACTGTTCTGCCGGATTCTATCGTTCCCCTGTTTATGTTCGCAAACTCGCGGATGACCGTTCCTGAACCTATGAGTAATTCAGTTCGTTCACCATCGTATTTCAGATCCTGGGGATCCGTACCGATAACTGCTGATGGTCCGATTGAAACGGAATCACCGATGAATGCAGGACCCGTTACATAGGCATGAGGACCTATCCGCACACCTTTTCCGAGATGCACTTCAGGACCGACAACAGCGTAGGGTCCTACCTGCACCTCGTCGGGCAGAACAGAATCAACAACAGCGGTGGGATGTATCATTCTTTCTCTACCAGCATGGCCATTATTATTGCTTCAACAGCTGTTTTGCCATCA
>JBDLJP010000325.1:0-2465 GCA_039714295.1 Candidatus Fermentibacterota bacterium | reverse complement strand
CAGCATCTATGATCCTTACAGGGGAGTGGTCGTCTATTTCAGGATTGAAGAGGGTTCCGTTAGAAAAGGTGAAGAGATCCTTATGATGGCTGCAGGCAAGGAATACAGAGTTGAAGAGCTTGGTCATTTCGGGATTAAACGGGAACCATGTCCCGAGCTTATTGCCGGTGAAGTCGGATACCTCATTGCGGGTATCAAAGCGGTGGCTGATGTAAAATCCGGTGATACGGTTATTTCTGCTGAGAATCCCGCCGGGAACCCCCTGGAAGGATACGAAGAAGTAAAACCCGTAGTATTCTCCTCCATATATCCGGTATCCTCTGAGGATTATGAAGACCTTTCAGCCGCTATGGAAAGGCTGAAGCTGAATGATGCATCTCTGACGTATGAGAAGGTTTCATCCCCTGGACTCGGTTTCGGGTTCAGATGCGGATTCCTGGGACTCCTGCACCTTGAAGTCGTTCAGGAAAGGCTCGAGAGGGAATTCGACCTTTCACTTGTTCTGACAGCTCCAACTGTCAGGTACAGGATAACTCTCACAGATGGCAGTATGGTCAGTATTGATAATCCTGTTAATTATCCTGACCCTGCGAAAATAGCACTGACCGAAGAACCCTATATTAAAGCTTCTATAATTATGCCAGATAGATATATAGGGCCTGTTACCAGATTGATTCTGGACCGAAGGGGAGACAACTACAAAAACCTATACGTAGGTAAGAAAAGAGTTGAGATAACCGCGGATTTACCCCTTGGTGAAGTGGTTTACGATTTCTACGATAAACTGAAATCTGTGACTCAGGGTTACGGTTCTTTCGATTATGAGATAACGGATTACAGACCTGGGGACCTTGTGAAAGTGGATATACTTGTGAATCATGAGAAGGTTGAAGCCCTTTCCATGCTTGTACACCGGGACAGGGCGCGTCCATGGGCGGTAACAGCCTGCAAGAATCTGAAAGATGAGATACCCAAACAGCAGTTCAAGATACCCATACAGGGGGCTATCGGTGGACAGATAATATCAAGAGAAACAATCACAGCTCTGCGAAAAGATGTAACAGCCAAGTGCTACGGCGGGGATATTACCCGTAAAAGAAAGCTCCTTGAGAAACAGAAAGCCGGCAAGAAGCGGATGAAAATGGTGGGAAGTGTCGCCATTCCCCAGAAAGCCTTCCTTGCTGTTCTCCGCCGCGAGGACTGAACTCCGGAGAATTGATGAATGAAAAAGTCTCGTCACCGGGAAGCGTAACCATTCGAGCTTACGCTGAATTGAATGATTTTCTGCCGAAGCACTGGAGATTCAGGAGTTTCAGTTATCCGCTCAATGGAGGCAGCTCCCTTAAACATCTTATAGAGTCAGCAGGTATTCCTCATACGGAAATTGAGCTGATACTTGTTAATGGCAGTTCAGTTGGTCTGGATGCAACTGTCAGTCCGGAAGACAGGATAAGTGTATATCCAGTGTTCGAGAGTATTGATGTAACTCCTTTGATTGCACTGAGACCGGAACCCCTTCGGAAAACACGTTTCGTACTTGATGTTCATCTTGGCAAGCTTGCGCTGATACTGCGGCTTCTTGGATTTGATGCGAAGTTTCCGGGGGATATACCCGATGAGGAACTGGCACAGATTTCAGCAGACGAGAATAGAATACTCCTGACAAGGGATACCATGCTTCTCAAGCGGAATATCGTGACTCACGGATGCTGGCTGCACAGTCAGGACCCTGAAGAGCAGGCAGCCGAAATTCTTCATCGTCTTGATCTGATGAGTTCAGTTAAACCTTTTACCAGATGTCTTGATTGTGGCGCATTGCTGGAATCTGTCAGCAAAGAGAAAATCATGCATCTGCTTGAACCGCTGACGAAGAAGTACTACAATATATTCAGTATCTGTACTGATTGTGGTAAGATTTACTGGAAAGGAAGCCATTACGAACCTCTGTTGAAACTCCTTGAACGCTTGGATATAGTAACCCCTGATGATGGAGAGGCGAATGAACACTGAATTCGATTCCCAGATTACTTTCCTTTACACAAGGGATCTCGAAGCTACAACGGAATTCTACGAGGAGAAACTGGAGCTGCTTCCCGTGCTGGATCAGGGTGGCTGCAGGATATACAGGACTGCAGGACAGTCTTTCCTTGGTTTCTGCGAAAGAGTGGAGACGGGAACTCCGGATGGAGTAATTTTCACACTTGTCACAGAAGATGTGGACGGCTGGTTCGAGAAGCTTAGAACCAAAGGTATCATTTTCGAGAATGATCCGGTATTTAACCCCGATTACAATATTTACCACTGTTTTTTCAAAGACCCCAACGGATACCTGATCGAGATTCAGCGATTCGAGGACCCGCGCTGGAAATTCTGAAAGACACACCTTCAGGGGTGTATGTACATGTTCCTTTCTGCATAGGGAAATGTAATTATTGCTCATTCTACTCGGTCAGTGCGGATGCTGA
>JBDLJP010000324.1:0-2498 GCA_039714295.1 Candidatus Fermentibacterota bacterium | reverse complement strand
GTGGTTTCATTGAGGACATGAGAACTTTCCTGGTACCTCTTCTGGATGAACTCGAAGAGGGTATCAAGGAGGAAATGAGCTTCAGCGAGGACGAGATCAACGAGTTCAAACAGGAAGTCCAGGAAGAGTCCGTACTTGCCTCCGAGGCGAGGATAGCTTTTGAGAAGGCAAGGGATGCCTCTGATAAGGCGCAGGACAGCAAGCTTCCGCCGGAAGAGCTTGCAGCACTCAAGGAAGCCTACAGCAAAGCCTGGAGAGCTTTCCGCCTTGAAAAGCACAGACTCGATGAAGCCAGTGATGAACTTAAAAGCGAGCAGACGGACAAAGAAATCTTCAAAATGGAACTGAAGCGAATTCACGTAGAGCGGCATTTCATTAAAGAAGTATAGACTGCATGGAGATATTTCCGCGCGGGAAGATAGAGGCAAGGCTGGGAATAACTTTCCTGGCCTGCCTTTTTTTCAGTGTTCCGTTCCTTATTACCCGCAGGGCACTGATAGCTGTACCTGTCATTTTCATAATCGGAGCCGTTTACTATCTGGGTATCTACTATCCAAAGTACAGAAAACGCAGAAGTATCTCAAGGAATCCGCTCAGCAGCGAGGACAGGGAAATTCTATCGGACAGTGTTACCTTCTACAGCTCGATGACCGGGCAGGACAAACATACCTATGAGGTTGATATCGCGATATTTCTTGAAGAGCATAACATCTCGGGTGTGGATGATGTTGAAATTACAAGAAAAGTGCAGCTGCTCGTTGCGGCAACGGCAGTTCGTCTCATCTTCAAAAGACCCGAATGGGAGTACAGGGATTTCGGAGATATTCTTGTTTATCCCGGAGGGTTCAGAACCGACGGCTCATATTCAACTGATATTCGGGGCTGCTCCTCTGCAGCGGCTGGACTTGTGCATTCATCCGGGAACGTGATACTCTCCCTGCCGCACCTCCTTCGGGGATTTCAGCATGATAACGATGGATACAATGTCGGTTACCATGAATTCGCACATGTACTTGACGGATACCACCCCGATGGTGTTCCGGATGAACTTTCGCTTGGAGCTTATCGACCCTGGATAGAAGTGATGCAGAAGGAATTCGAGAAAGTTCATAAGGGGAAATCCATGCTGCGGCAGTACGCCGGTACAAACCCGGCTGAATTCTTCGCCTGTTCCGTTGAAGCATTCTTTGATAAACCGGAAATGATGAAAAAGAAAGCGCCGGAGCTTTACAAACAGTTATCTGCATTTTTCAACCAGGACCCTTAATAAGACTGTATTTTCCGAGTATTTCCTGTTATTGGAAGAGGTCTTGTTTCCGCTTCTTATCCGGTTAATATTGGTGTTGAATCTACCGATTGGTGATGGTATGAAAATACTGATTGCGGATAACGACCAGAAAAGCCGTTTGATTCTATCGAAGATCATAACTGATCTTGGTTATGAGCCTGTTACCGTAAACAATGGTGAAGATGTCCTTGAGTATGTTAAACAGAATGAGTGCTTCGTAGTTCTGCTTGACTGGATGATACCCGGTCTGGGGGGTATGGAAGTCTGCAGGCAGATCCGAATGCTTGATAGTGAGTCTACCTGCTATATAATCGTTAAAAGCGCAGGTGATGGATCGGATGACATCAGCAGAGCTTTTAAAGCCGGTGCCAGCGATTACATTTCAAAGAAAACCAGTTCGCAGGAACTCAAAGCCAGAATTGATGTCGGAGTAAGAACCGCACAGATTGAGAAGAAACTTGTAGATCTAAATAACCGCTTCAAGTACCTTGTCAGGATAGACAGCCTTACGGGATTACTGAACCATGCCGCAGTTCTGAAGGAGCTTAGTATGGAACTCGACAGGGGTAGGAGAGATACCACCTCAACGAGCATTCTGATGCTTGATCTTGACAGGTTCAAGACAGTTAACGACACCTATGGCCACCAGATCGGTGATGAGGTTCTCATCAGGTTTTCCAATCTTCTCACGCAGAACTGCAGATCTTTCGATAGAATCGGTCGATACGGTGGTGAGGAGTTCCTGGTAGTTCTTCCCCGAACCAATGAAGAGGAGTCTCTCGCAATCGGCAACCGTATAAGGATGCTGACTGAGACTCTTCAGATCGACAATGAGATAAATGCACTCAAAATAACCTGCAGTATCGGATGCTGCACATCCTTGAACTCCGAGAAGCATTCATTTTCGATGATTGCCGCTGCCGATTCGGCTCTCTTCCGGGCGAAAAATGCGGGAAGAAATGCCGTTATGTCCTGCAAGTAACTTCCTGATGGATCCTATCTGGTCTTGCCGGATGAACCGGGTACAGTTATAGGGATGCCTTCTCTGCATAAAGGACATTCTTCGACATCCCAGCTGACCGCATCAACGCTGAGCAGAGCTCTGTATGGAGAGTTGAATTTCAGTCTGCCGGCGGTTCTGTCTACTATCAGACCGATCTGAACAACTTCCGCTCCTGCGGAATTCAGGGTTTCAATCGATTCTGTGATA
>JBDLJP010000323.1:0-2541 GCA_039714295.1 Candidatus Fermentibacterota bacterium | reverse complement strand
CCGCCCACGAAACGCCGCCATCCGTACTCTTGAAGACCCCGCTGTTCGTTCCGACATACAGCGTATCCAGACCGGAAGGCCCGAGGGCGATCGCTGACACATTGGGATCGGAGATGTTGTTGGTGATATCGCTCCAGTAGCCGCCGCAATCAGTGGCTACATAGATACCGTTTACAGTTCCAGCATAGATCATGCATGTATCAACGCTGCTTACAGCGATCGAAAGGACCATATTGCTGCCGAGATTAGTGGATCTCTCGGACCATGTGCAGGCAGAAGTGCCGTTTCGTGTTCTGAAAACACCATTGCCGCTCGTGCCAATATATACGGTATTGCTGTTCAGGGGATTCTTCCCGATACAGTTGACTATGTAACTGGTCAAGCCTTCGTTTGCCGTCTGCCATGTATCCCCTGAATCGTGACTGATGTAGACCCCGCCGTGCTCCGTCCCGGCAAGCAACGTGCTGCCATCGATGTATTCGACCGCATAGACCCTCCCGCCATACGGCCCCCCCTCATTTGTCCATACGAAATCCCCGGCCAGAATCGGCCAGGCTCCCAGAAGAATACTGAACGCGACGATAAGACCGGCTTTATACCTCGTTGAGTGCATCCTCTACCAACCTCGGCGCTTCGGAAACATCCTTCCCGAGTTTCAGTCTGTAAGTATGAGAACTTTCACAAAGTTGTTTCAGTATATCGAGGTGCGGCTCGATGCTGCTCGGGATCGTCAGCGAGATACTTTGCCGGATCAATCCCAGCAGCGCTTCGCTCCTGGAGATAGGGACTATCTCGCCTTTTTCGTTCTCTCCTCTTTCAAGGAGTATCAAGGCATGCGGCTTTCCCGTAACGGAGACATGCTTGATCCCGGTATCCGACAGGGGGATCTCGGCCTTGCCGCGGGGAACCTGACAGTTACTTAACTCGGGAAAGAACGAGCAGCTTTTTGCGTCGAGCTTGATCTTTTCGGGAAAAGAGAAGATCTCCAGCTCACCGTCTCTGCCTTGAACAAAAACAGCGTCATCCGACATAAACGAAAAGCCGGACCTGGCAAGAGAGTAGGTCGTTGTCGACTTGCCATGACCGCTTCCTCCACATAACAGAATGCATCGGTCGTCCATGCACAGGCATCCCGTGTGAACGTAATACGCGCCGATGTTCCGCAGTATTTCAAGTATCGGCAGATAGAAAACGCGATGAGAAAGAATCCAGGGTGATTCCATATGCTCACGGGAGATAAGACATCGGGCCGAATTGTTCCTGAGGTCGATGTCGAGTGCGGTCTGCCCGTCAATGACCAGTGAGGTGGAATCATCGCCCGAGTAGAATTCAATATCCTCGAATGTCGCTGTCGGCTCACCGCGGACCGGATCACTGATATCACGCTGTTCAATATTTGAATAAAATTGAAGCTCCATCGCGGTCCGTTTCACCTCCCCCCCCTTCTGATGACACGCTGCGATATCTTCGTCGATCCAGCCTGTAACAGCCTCGATCACCCTTTCGTCGTCCGCACCGAGAAGCACGGAATAATTCCCGAATATGATCTCACCCTTGAATCGTAAGCTGACAGTATCCATGGATATAGAAGCAGAAGACATCGTCTAGCTGAGCCTGCTGACTATCTCTTCTTTCTCCAGGGTCCCTATGAACTTCTTCAGGTCGTCTCTGGCTTCCTCTTCCGAGATATCGAACTCGGCCTTCAGTTCATCGACGACTTCGGCGGTATCCTTGTCTTTTTTCAGCATGTTGAAGATAAAGCAGGCAGTCCCGTTAAAAGAGTAGTAGAAGCCGGAATCAAGGTTGATCAGCACGATGCCGTCATCGACTTCTCTGGAGACGATCCTCTCGCTGATCTTATACCTGTCAGACATCTGGAAAGAAGCCCCTGGGATCGCTAAATCACTGTAAAACAACTGATTCCCACAACCAGAGTTTACCACACCGGGATTGCCGATTCAACTCTATATTAGTAATGACACAGGGTGCCGTCTCTCCTTGCGATCTGAAAGGCGACACTGAAGATAAGTATGCTCAGAGGAAGAAGAACCAGGTTGAAGATCAGCAGGGCTATTACCTGCGTCTTCAACTCGGCAAGGGAATGCCCTTGAATCAGAGCAAGCCTGATCCCCTCGAGCGAATGGGTTATCGGCAGAAAGAAGGCCAGTTTCTGGCACCAGCCGGGAAGAACAGCGATAGGATAGTACACACCACCGAGAAAACGGGAGAGGTTGAATATAAACCAGTTGATCGGGGAGCCTTTCTTGAATATCAGGATAAAACTACCCGAGAGCAGCCCCAGTGCACTGAAAGCCAGAACGGTAAGCAGTAAGATTACTATCGCCGAGAGATAGTCAGGAGATGTCAGCTGTGACTTGAAGAAGATAAATCCAAAACCCAGATACGCAATTACATGGATCGATGCAAAGAGAAAATTCCATATTGCCTGAAAGAGGAGTATCGATGTAAGGCGGGTGCGCGTCACAAGCACCGCCTCGAGAGTCCCCATCAGCTGGGCCTCCCTTATCGATTGCGAGAAAC
>JBDLJP010000322.1:0-2542 GCA_039714295.1 Candidatus Fermentibacterota bacterium | reverse complement strand
CCCTCATCTTCATTGTAAGAGGGTGCTGCGATGATGGCGTCTTCGAGTACAGATTTCCAGTTATCCGGCGAGAGCTTGAGATACTCTCCGCAGCTCGAGCATTTGACGGACGGTACCAGTGCGTTAAGCGGAATGTGATTTTCACACGATGGGCAGGATATCCCTGCCTCTATGCAGATCCCGATCATTGTTCCCTCCCCCCGGATTATTTATGAATAAGTATACATATCCCGCAGGCAGGCTCCCAGTCCTGTCCGGTTAATATGAAAGGACAGGATAAGAGCAGGGAAATGACGATGACGGCAATCACACTACTCCGGGGGAGATTTCGTTCAGCTCTGCCCTTTTTCGTTAAGCTCGAGGAAAACCTTCACTTTTTCATTATCAGGATCGATACTGAGCGCTTCCCTGAGGATTCCGACAGCAGTGTCTCTTTGTCCTTTTCTTATGTACGCGACGGCAAGTTTCAGCCGTGCTTTAGTGAGTTGAGGGTTAATCTCGATAACTTTCTCAAGTTCACTGATCGCGCTGTCATATTCTTCCTGCTGGATGTATGATATTCCAAGAAGTGTTCTGATATCCAGATAATCAGGTGCGATCTTCAGGGCCTTGTTGAACTCCTGCACTGCGTTTTCAGTTTCCTCTATCTCAAGGTAGAGGATACCCAGCTCTTTGTGGGCATTTGCGATTTTCCCCTTCATACCCGTAGTAAGATGTCCTTCTATGTTCTCCAGCTGCACAGCCTTGTTGTACTCTGAGATGGCACTCGTGTATTGCCCTGTTTCACTGTATGTAATTGAAAGGTTCAGGTGCGCTTCAATGTAATTCGGATTCAGTTCCAGCGCCTTCTTGAAGGAATCAACAGCCTTTTTGTAGGAGCCCTGAAGACAGTACACTATGCCGAGTTGATTGTGTATGTCAGAATATCCAGGTGCTTCTTTGCATGCCTCCAGGAGAAGTTCAATGGAGTCATCGAATCGTTCCTGATTTATAAGCATTCTGTTTCTTTTGATAATACCATCCATGTCAGAACCCATGATACCTCCAGCTTAAGCAGATATATCCATTATCCTGTCCAGATAATACATGATTCAATTCGCTTCGGTCAACATCATTACCTGCGAACTCACGCGGGCAGCCGGATCTATATCCCTGAGCTGCGACAGTACTGCTGATCAGCTGCTTCATGGTATTCCTGATACTTGACAAGCAGATGCTTCTATTCTAATCTTCCTGAACCAATGATTTGTAAATCCTTGAATTGTTTAGGAGCGTTTATGAGACCGGTATTCAGGTTGCTGAGCGATGAACTTGTCGAACGGATTGTTTCGGAAGCGCGCGATATTCTGTGTAATCTGGGCATGGAAATCCATAATGACGGTGTTCTCTCGATGCTTTCGGATCATGGCGCTTCAGTCGATTCCGCAGCAATGCATGTGTATTTCACCGCTGACATGATAGATAAGGCTCTTGCAGCAGCGCCCGATTCGGTTAAGCTGTTTGATGTGATGGGCAGGCAGACACACGATCTGACAGGTCATAACGTTCACTTCACCCCCGGTTCGGCGGCTATCAATATTCTTGACCCGCTGAGCGGAGAGATAAGAAAACCGCTTACTGCCGATTATGTGGAGTACGTAAAACTGGTAAGCAGGCTGGATAATATCTCTTCGCAGAGCACCGCGTTCATCCCCTCTGATGTTCACGAGAACATATCGGACAGCTACAGGCTGTTCCTCAGCCTTCTTTACTGCGAGAAACCTGTGGTTACAGGCGCTTTCACGGTAGATGCGTTCAATGTGATGCGGGATCTGCAGCTTGCGGTCCGCGGAAGCGCAGAGGCGCTGAGGGAGAAGCCCCTGGCGATATTCTCCTGCTGCCCTACCGCTCCGCTGAAGTGGAGCGATGTAACATCTCAGAATCTGGTCGATTGCGCGAAGCACTCCATTCCAGTTGAGTACATCTCGATGCCTCTTTCCGGTTTCATGGCTCCCGTGACCCTGGTCGGTTCTCTCGTGCAGCATACGGCGGAGACTCTGAGCGGAGTAGTGCTGAGCCAGCTCACGCAGCCGGGTACTCCTGTTATTTACGGCGGTTCACCTGCCGCATTCGATGTCCGGTACGAGACCACACCGATGGGAGCAGTGGAAACGCAGATGATTGACTGTGCCTGCAATGAGATAGGCAAGTATCTGAACCTGCCCACACAGGCCTACATCGCCCTGAGCGACGCTAAGAAACTGGACGCGCAGGCAGGGCTCGAAACCTCGATGGGAGCGACACTCGCTGCCCTCGCAGGTATAAACAATATTTCAGGACCGGGTATGCTGGATTTTGAGAGTTGCCAGAGCCTTGAAAAGCTGGTGGTTGATAACGAGATATGCGGAATGACCCTGAGGCTTGCGCGGGGAATCGAGCCGAAAGAGGATTTCCCCTCAATACCGATCTTCGAAGAACTTCTCAGGGAGAAACACCTTCTGATAGCGAACCATACAAGGAAATACCTCCGGGACGAGCACTATTTCCCGGGAGCTGTAATCGA
>JBDLJP010000321.1:0-2542 GCA_039714295.1 Candidatus Fermentibacterota bacterium | reverse complement strand
GAAGACATCATCGTGCCGGCTATCTCTCTGATATCCCACTGTGCGTGAGCATCTTCCCTCAACCTTGAAAAATGGTACAGCTCCCGACCGTTCACACTGAGAACCGCTCTTCGTCTGTGGGCATTTGTCAGCATATAGGGGTAGAGCTTCCCCATCGTACCTGCCGCTTCTTCTGCTTCTGAGATGCCTTTCATGAAATCATCCTCAAGACCGGCATCGGAAATGGAACCGGGAACCGTTACTCCAAGTATCGGATCGTACACCGAGACAAGCCTGCTGCACATGCGATGCCTTTTCAGCTGGGCATACGCTGTTGCCGAAAGAACCAGCTGGAATTCAGCTCTGAAGAATTCCCATATCCTGGGGAGAGGGTCATGAATTCCGAGCCCTGAAAACGCATCCATGAATAGCTCCTCCCTGCCCGATCCTTCGAGTTCAGACCATATCTTCATTGCGGAATCAAGGGATCTGCCGCTGTTCCGCTGAACAAGCAGAGATCCCACCTTTGAATCATCATCACAATCCAGCAGCATTACGCTTTCCTGCGGGCAGGATTCAACCGGAGAGAGAGAATGAGCGAAGGCGTCCATGGCTGTGGGCTCGAGAAACAGGAACAGCGAGGGAGCCGCTTCCATTGCGAGCTCAAGAAGTCCCGCAGCGATCATCCTTACTTCGGCAAAGGGATGACATGACATTCTTCTGACCATAAGCTCGAGCTCTCTGGCGTTGACCGTCATACCCATCTGGCATGAAGTGGCTAAAGGCAGAACGTACCTTGCGTCTTCTTTCGCTCTGTCCTTCGAGAGGCCCCTGCCGCGGAGACCGTCGTATATTTTGTTGTATGTGTGAAACAGTTTCGAGGCTTTTCCGCGTAACAACGCTTCAGCTTCACCGGAAAGCTCCGGTGGCACTGTCAGATCTTCGCCAATGCGGATGTACCTTTGTGATTTCTCTGTAAAACTGGTCAGGCGGAAACTCTGAAGCTCTTCTGCCGCCAGTCTGGACACATCAAGGATATCGAAATTGAACACTGCATGCTCGGCGACCGACCCGTGACCGTAGTCAAAGATGATGCATTTATTGGATGCCCGTGCTTTCTCCACTTCCGCAGCCGCTTCCTTCCGCAGAACGTTGATCGGTCTGGGATCCCGGCTGATCCGTGCATAGGAGGCTGAAAGAGTCTCAGGGGTATTGCCCCCGTTCTGTACATCCGTATTGTATCCAGCCAGCTGGATATTCATTATTCCCCTCTTCCGAAGTTCGTTACAAGCTCCGCAGTGATCATTGCCAGCGGATGATCATAGGGAAGCCTTTCAAACATGAGATACTTTAACTTTGACATTCTCCGGGACCGGGAAGGTAACTTAAGAACATCATCCCACCAGCAGATGATCTTTCTGACATCCACGATATAGGGCATAAGTTCAAAACCATCCTCGATCTCTCCGATCGAATCGATGAACCTGCTGAGAACTTCTGACATGTATCCCAATTTCTCCATAAGCCGTTCCGAAGGACCGCTTGAAACTGCATCTGCAAGATCCGGGAGAAGGGATTCAGCACCGGCGCCCGTTTGCCAGGGAAGGTAGTGAAAGCTGCTGAGAATATCCCAGGCCTGCGGTATATCCCCCAGCTCGGAAGGAAAAGCGCAGCTGACCCCGGAAGCCTGCAGAAGCATATAGACGGCATGAAGAGCCACAGGAAAACATGATGAAGGGTTAAGATAATACGGACAGCAATCAGGTATTCTGCCCTGCAGACCGGCGAGGTATATCCTGCGCAGGCAGTAATCATCGGCCAGGAGATTATCCCATACGGCCGGTTCACCGCCAAGCAGTTCACGCGCGCCCGTCATGATCTCTTCATCAAGTTCCCTGGATATCACGCCGTTCCCTGTCCAGAAGGATAAAAAGTCCCGGGGCACATTGTTCCTCCATGCGGAGAGGTAGTCAGCACCCTCATACTTATCCAGAAGTTCGATGCAGTAAATAGAGGGGCACAGGTAAACTGCGCAGTCCAGACCGTCGAGTGCCTCCCGGGCAAGCTCAAGCTGACGCACAGCAAGTAAGGCATCCGCAGTTTCTGGAATATCATCGAAGAGCACGGCTATCCCGGAAGCACCTGCATCCAGAGCTCTGTGAGCTTTTTTCCTCAGATGAGCGGAATCACCGCTCTTGAATTGCCATGGACTTATGCCGAATATGAACTCCACCCCGGATTCCCCGGCATCAATAAAACTGTCTGTAAGCCGGGACCATTGCTCCGCGGGATAATCATTCCTCCATTTCAGTCTGTGGAAAGGATCATTTTTTGGTGCATAGACATAAGCAGATTCATCGAGAAGTGACAGATATCGAATCAGAATCCCTCTCTGACGGGCATTATAGGGCTTTCCGTAGAACCCTTCAACCACTCCGCGCAGCATGAACTCCCCTATCGTAAATCGTTGACTTTCAGGGTACCTTTTCCTAGCTTTGACACTTGAATCTACAGTAAAAAACCGTTCTCAGGAATACCTTCATTCTCATCGGAGGATCAGATG
>JBDLJP010000320.1:0-2550 GCA_039714295.1 Candidatus Fermentibacterota bacterium | reverse complement strand
TAACGGAGGAGGAGTAGGCTGGGGAGAAGTTATGAACGGCGGATTCGGTCTCCTTCTTGACGGTTCACCCGAAGCTGCGCAGCGGGCTTCGGAAATGCTGAGCTGGGATGTCTCCAACGGGCTTGCCAGGCGATCCTGGGCGCGGAATGAGGGAGCCATTTACGCTGTGAAAAAAGCCATGGAAGCAGAACCTGATATGAAGATAACGATACCCGTGCTTGCCGATGAGAGTTTACTTGAAGGCTTATTCGAGTAGTATTGTTTAATAACTGATCACTATTATTCAAGGAGTTTTAAATGAACAGATACGTCATCACCTTTGTTTTTGTTCTCCTGTTACCATCTGCTCTCCTTGCCTGGGGTTTTCATGATGCCATAGGAAGTGGTTCTCCCTTGATATGTGTATCCACAAAATCAAGCGCTATGGGTGGAGTCTGGTCTCTTCCATCCAGCGGAGCAGCTTCCATCTTCCTCAATCCGGCGGAACTATCCATGATTGACGGCGCTCTCATCAATACTACGATATCTATTGTACAATGGAGTGAAAACGTAAACAATGCTGTAGATTTCGATGAATACAGTTCGGGTTTTACCGGAACCTTCACCTTTGCTGCCGGAACAGAAATATCAGATGCCGTATCCATCGGCGCCGGGATTACAAAGGTCTCTGATTTCGGATTCGATGGTATCCTGCTTTTCGTAGAAGAGATCGGTGTGAACAGCTACCAGATATTCGCCATTGATGTGCTTGATTCCCAGGGGTCCATCTGGGAGGCGAATGCTGGAGTTTCGGTAGTTCTGACTGACTGGCTTACCGCGGGAGTATCAGGCGGAATACGGTTTGGAACAGGATCATGGAACCGCAGGCATGATATTGTGGATCCAGTGGCTATTGACGATACCACAAGCGGGGAATGGGAAGAAGAGGATTTCTGCGTTCATGCCGGAATCCTCATGCCATTTGAGTTCGGAACATTCGGTTTGTCCGGCACCAATGCTACCAGCAGGTACCGCTCAAGGATTGCTGTAGGATTCCAGAGGGAATTCAGTATACTCTACGGCAGTACGCTGGGAATGGAGTTCGATATTCAGTCCATGGAAGAAGAGAACCCGGCGGTATCCGGAAGGGTGTTCGCAAACCTTACCGAGATGATGCCTCACGTCCGGTCAACTTACAGCATAGGTTTCAACCGGGCTTCCCATTACAACCGTGCTGCTCTCTGCCTCGGAACCGGAGCGACACTGGAGTTTGGTCGGGTGAATCTTGATCTGGGAA
The DNA here is from genome assembly GCA_039714295.1 of Candidatus Fermentibacterota bacterium. Taxonomy (GTDB): domain Bacteria; phylum Fermentibacterota; class Fermentibacteria; order Fermentibacterales; family JCC-6; genus Aegiribacteria. Next base: position 1,274 of record JBDLJP010000320.1, on the reverse strand, counting down.
TATCATGGATGAGCAGAAGCAGGGGTGGATTTGCTTTCCCTGAACCTCTTGTTTCCAATATAGATGACGCTGGAACCTATTACTCAGCGGGATTATCCTGGCGACTTTAACCACTGCATTTACTGAAAGGAAATCATGAAAACGACAGCTGTACTTTTTGCTTCTCTTATCGCTCTGACAATGGCATGCGGAGGCGGCAGCACCACAAGCGGTCCGGGTGATGCCGTTACCGAAATGTTCGCGGCGCTGAAGGAGGGAAATGGAGAAAGAGTAGTTTCGTATATGTCCCGGAGCGCTCTTGCGGGAATGGAAGGACAACTGGAGTCGGTACAGATCGACCCTGAAGCTTCATCCGCGCAGATGGCCGCCCTGGGCATCCAGATAGATGCAGCGGATATTCCCGATATGACCGTTAAAGATTTCGCTATAGCCGTATTCTCTTCACAGATGATGGCATCCGTCATGCAATCCGGTGAAGTAAGCATAGGCGAAGTCACCATCGAGGGTGATGTCGCGAAGGTCGAAGTGACTACAACATTTCCCGACAGAGCCGAAACCCACATAATTGATGTGGTCATGGAGGACGGTCAGTGGAAAGTTACGGAGTTCGGACTCAATAGATAGTGTCAAGCCATAAACGTAGTTCCTGACTGTTATACTATGGTATTATCGCCAATAGACTATTTGACAATATTCAAAATCTGAATATATAATCTTTGTGATTATCCGGTACTTTACTCTTGAACCAAGGAGGAAAAATGAAAAAAGTAGTATTCCTGCTTCTCTGTCTTGCCCTTACTCTTTCTGCTGCAGATAGAGTAGTAGAATCAGGTTCGGGCTCGGCTATGACCGGAAAAGGCACCTACACTGTTGTAAGCTCCTTTGATCCTGATATGGCTGCAAGTGCATACGGTATGGCAATCCAGGACAACGTTGCCGATCGCATGTGGATCAGCAGCTGGGGTGATTTGAATACCTACGAATACGACATGAGCACGGGTTTTGCTACCGGTAACTCCTGGGAAATTACAAACAGTATTGATGCCGATGACATGGCATGGTGTGAGTACGCCGGCGGAGCCCAGTTTGCAATCGGCGACTATACTTTCAGCAACATAGGTGTATTTGACGCATCCGGAGTATATGTCAAGTCACTGGCCGGTCCATCCAGCTTCTCAAACGTTTTCCCGGTAGCCCTCGGACACGATATGATTTATGTTGACAGATCCGGGGAAATGGCATGGGGCTCCTACACAGGCACAGAAGCCTCCATA
>JBDLJP010000319.1:0-2581 GCA_039714295.1 Candidatus Fermentibacterota bacterium | reverse complement strand
GACCGGCGGCACGGAACATGAGACAGAGGAGTATCTGTACGGTTCCTCATCCAGGATAGTCACTCAGAAGGAATTCGAGAGGATGCTTCATGAAGGGAAATTCCCTGCCGGTAAACTGAGGGAAGTAGTAATGGTGCAGTGCGTCGGGTCCAGGGAGGAAGGACGTATGTACTGCAGCCGTATCTGCTGCTCGAAAGCGGTTAAGAACGCGCTGGAACTCAGGAAGAAAAAGACCAGAGCGAATATCTACTTTGTGTACCGTGATATAAGAACTTACGGATTCGCCGAAGAGTACTATTCGGAACTTCGAGACTCCGGAGCGCTGTTCGAAAGGTACACTCTCGAAAACAAGCCGACCGTTTCAAAGATCCATCCCGATGACCCGGACAGCAGGATCAGGGTAACGGTGTTTGATCCCGTTCTTGAAAAGGATGTTGTTATCGATGCGGACCTTCTTGTACTGGCAATGGCTATCGATGCCCCTGAGGATAACATCGACCTTGCGAAAATGCTCAAGATACCTCTCAACTCCGACGGTCTCTTCCTTGAAGCACATGTTAAACTGAGACCGGTTGATTTCGCAACAGAGGGTATCTTCGTATGCGGGCTGGCTCATGGTCCGAAGGATATGAGTGAATCGCTCGCGCAGGCAAAGGCGGCTGGAAGCAGGGCGCTTACTTTTTTGAAGAAGAAATCCATTCTGGCGGAAGGAACCATTGCCGAGGTCAGGACGGACAGATGCTCCGGATGCGGATACTGCGAGGAAGTTTGTGCTTATTCCGCTATTGAGATAGATACGGAAGAGGGTATAGCCGTTATTAACGATGCCCTCTGCAAAGGATGCGGAGCCTGTGTCGCTTCCTGCAGATGCGGAGCCCTCGATCTTCGCGGATTCACCAACGAACAGCTTTTCTCCGTTTTTGATTCTCTGGAGATGGAAGCTTCGGAAGGAATATGATGAGTGAATGGCAGCCTAAGATCCTTGCCATCCTTTGCAACTGGTGTTCGTACGCAGGAGCTGATCTTGCCGGCGTATCAAGAATGCAGTACCCTCCAAATGTCAGGGTTGTCCGGGTTCCCTGCTCGGGAAGGGTGGATCCGCTGTTCATCATGAAAAGTCTTCAATCCGGATTTGACGGCGTGCTGGTTTCAGGATGCCATCCGGGAGATTGTCATTACATATCGGGAAACTATATAGCCCGCAGAAAATTCGCCGTACTTAAGCCTCTTCTTGAATTCATAGGCATTGAGCCGGACAGAGTTCAGTTCTCATGGATATCGGCAGGCGAAGGAGAAAGATTCGCTACTGTAGTAACTAAAGTGACCGAAGATATCAGGAAACTCGGTCCTTCTGCCAGGCTGGTGAAGAAATTATGAAAATGATCAGTACAGGCGATCTTCAAAAAGCGATAAAGGAGCTCCTGACCGAAAAGAAGGTTGATCTATTCGTAGGATGGGAGAAGGGTTCACTGCCTTTGTCGGCGACGCCTCTGTTTATAACCTCCGGTGATGATGCGGAGAGAGCTGTTTTCGATATTACCTGCGGGAACAATCTTTCTATCTACTTTACAAAGGACAGAAAGCAGTACGCGGATAAAAAGATCGGCATTGCTGTCAAAGGCTGTGACGCTCGTTCGCTGGTTCTGAATACTCTTGAAAAACAGATCATCCGGGATGACGTCGTCATCGTTGGAGTGCCGTGCCATGGTGTACTTGATAAGAGGAAAGTGCTGGCAAAAACGGACGGAAGAGAGATCCTTGAGCTGACCGATGAGGGAGATACGGTTATCCTGACCGGAAAGGGATACGAACTCACGGTCGACAGAGATGAGATACTGAGCTCTTCATGCCTTGCCTGCATTTATCCTGATGCGCAGGAGTACGACATTTTCGTTGGTGATGCAAGGGCTGAAGTATCGAATGAAAACAGATTGAAAGAAATAAAGGATATTGAAGCTCTGTCCACTGCGGAGAGATGGGATATCACACGCAGGGAATACGAGAAGTGTATTCGCTGCTACGCATGCAGGAATGTATGTCCTTCGTGCTACTGTAATGTGTGCTTCGTTGATCAGAATGATCCCGGATGGATAGGGAATACCTGTGAATTCACGGATACGATGATTTTCCATGTAATAAGAAACCTTCATGTCGCTGGAAGATGCGTAGAATGCGGAGCCTGCGAACGGGCATGCCCGATGGATATCGATCTTCTGCTTCTCAACAGGAAGATCGCAATGGAAGTTAAAGACAGATTCGGTGACATCGCCGGTCTTGATATCAATGGTAAGCCCGCTATGGTTGATTTCAAGGAAGACGAAAAACAAGATTTCATAATGGGGTAATGAAGATGGTAAGGCTGGACAAACAGAAATTTGAAGATTTCATCCGTGAGCTTTCAGCGGAGTACTCCGTCTACGCTCCCGGAATCGCGGGCGGCAAAACCGAATTCATCCCCGTCCGGTCCCAGCAGCAGATCGATACCTCCCGCCTGGTGACCGACATGTCTCCGAAAGGCGTATTTTTTCCTTCTTCAGAAGTGCTTTTTGAGTATGACAAAAACGGCATCAGGAAACCTGAA
>JBDLJP010000318.1:0-2586 GCA_039714295.1 Candidatus Fermentibacterota bacterium | reverse complement strand
CTGATAGGAGCCGCAGTGCTGACAACTGTCACCGCAACAAGCATCATTTTCGAGATCGTAGGACCGATAATGGCCAAGATCGCGCTTAAGAAAGCCGGAGAAATCCCAAATGAATAACAAGGCGGAGTTCTAGCAGACCACTAAAACTCCGCCCTTTAGTCGATTCGAACCTGTTACGAATATCCTAGATCTTAACCAGCCTGCAGCTTTCCGTATTGAAACCGTCAGTGATCACCACAAAGTAGACACCCGAAGGTATCCGGTCTCCGGTATCAGTGGTTCCCATCCAGGTGAACAGCCCCGATTCAACTTCTCTTTCCAGAATAATTCTGCCACAGAGATCGAAGATCTGTAATCCGGCCGGGGAAGGACTGGTTACGCTCAGTACAACCGAACCCATGAAGGGATTTCTTCCCGCTACGGATACCGACAGTTGTGTTCCCGTCGAGGGGTTGGTGGGTTCAATTCCCACAGGATCAGGAGTGCATGCCCAGAGATCCCACTGGAGATCCGTATCCCTTCTTCCATAAATCGCCCAGAGCTCGGTAGCTGACCATACCAGAGATGCGTCATCAACCGCATCTTCAGAAACGGCGGTGTAGTGTCCCTGCCATACTCCGCCTTCATTGGCATTGCACTGCAGATCACTGTTTCCGGAGGTCCACATGACTGTAATATCACCTGAAGGGGATGCTGCTATTGATGATCTTGCGCATCCGTCTGAGGATGAAACAATCTCAGGTGCACTCCATCCGCTTCCCGATCCGTGAGAGGTCAGAATCGCTCCGTTGTCATCCTGCCAGGAAACCCAGTAATCACTTCCATCACTTGTGATAGAGGCGTACCGACTGTTCTCCGTAGCGGATGAAATAACTGTTTCTGCGCCGAATGGTCCGGAATCAGGAGCATCACGGAAGCAGATAACCCAGTTACCGCTCCGTCTTGCATGATAGACAAGACCGAAACCGCTGCTGCTGTAAGCAACATCAGGGTGCCGCTCATCACCATCTTCTTCTGATACAGTGTAAATTGATGACCAGCTGGATCCGGTCCAGAACACTCCTTCGATATCCGTGGAGGCATTCTGCCATTTCTGCCAGACCAGCCAGGCATGACCGTTGCCGCCATCCATGGCAGGCTCTACCTCAAATGGGTCTCCGTCGGTCAGTATTGTCTCGTTAATCCAGGCGGATCCGCTCCATTCGGAAATATATATATCGTACCCTTCATGATTGTTCTGCATACTCTGCCAGGCGGCCCAGACTTTTCCCTGGCCATCGCCGCCAACTGTGGGATGCCAGTCCCAGTACTCATGGTTGGATACAGAAATGGGTGCAGCCCATGAATCACCACTGAAATGAGTCGCGACAATGTTGGCCCTTACAGGATCGGACGAGCCGGAAACCGCGAAGATCTCACCTGAAGAGGGATCGAAATAAGTGTCCGCCCTTCCCTGTGTATGAAGACCATCGGTTAAATCGAAGGTTAACCAGCTGTCTATGCCGGATGGACCTGCAGATGCACCGCTTCCGTATGCCGGGTTCATGGTTCCCAGCCTTGGCTTGAGTGTCGGATCTCCCAGTAGCACAGCCCCGTCCTCCATGCTCATATTGGATGCAAGCCATGTTCTGAAAGCAGTTCCAAGAGAGTTACCTGAGGCGAGTGACACATAGTATTCCTGAAAATTATTGGTGTAATCCACTTTTGTCTGGGCAAGTGCGGCAAGACCGCAGGAATTATCCCAGATGTAGATGTTGGCCAGGTTGTCCACCTCTGTCCAGCGTCCATTCGAACAGCAGTTAAGAACGTAGAAAAATGCCTGTGGATCAAGCGGGGGAACTTCGAAACTGTTAAGTGTGCCGGCTCCTGCCGGCGGTGCGCCTGTATGGAAGCTGCTGCCCCACGGGCTTGAGTGAGAGATAAGATGCACCCATTCGTACCCGTTAAGCAGTTCCGCTTTGAAATCATCGGCGTTTGTGCCGGTCGGGCTGGTTTTTCTTACAACCGTTGTGTAAAGATTATCAAGATATCCCGTTAGTCCCGTAAAAGCTTCCTCGTATGCCAGAGCTCTATCCGGAAGAGATAGAGTACCTGTCCTGTAAGCATGGTTCCGGGCGAAGTAATCGTTAAGCAGTTCGGCCGCTCCGCCGAATGACACATATGTGGGTGTAAGCCGCCCCACCCAGATCTCGGGTGCACCGTTACTGTAGGATTCGTAAAGACCATCCGAGTCAGGATCGTTCCATGTACCGTTCATATCCATAAGAAAAACATCAACAGGATATTCACCGTATCCCCCGTCCATCCAGCCGGTGGGTATATCCCCGATGCAGATTGCTCCGACAAGCTCTCCGCCTGCATATTCAGTCTGGAGATCGGACCTGATATCCGCCGCACTGCCGCCGGATATAAGCCAGACTTCAACATCGTATCCGTCATTCATAAGATCTGTCTGGAAAGTTGATAAAGCAGAGCTGATAGCTGTGCTGATATCCTCCTCTACAAGAAGAATCACTTTCTCAGCGTCCGTTCCGGATTCAACGATAATCGTCCTGCTGTAAGGTCCCCTGTCCGCTGTAAGCGCTA
>JBDLJP010000317.1:0-2588 GCA_039714295.1 Candidatus Fermentibacterota bacterium | reverse complement strand
TTTAGTATCCATCATCAGAGCAATCCGTGAAGAAACAGCCCGAACGGTATTTACGATCTTAAGGGCTCCTTCAATGGACTGATGAGCAGAGTTAAGGCGAACAACATTCATTCCACTTTTAAAAAGGGAACGAATGAGCTCTTCCGAACAGTTCACATCCGAAATTGTTGCTACTATTTTTGTCTTTTTCATTTATTTCTCCCGGAAACAGAACGGAAGTCAGTTTGCTGCATGGGCAATGAACGCCAGACTGCATTAACGACAGTACAATGGTTTTCCGCAATCACCACGGCTTCAGCCGAAGGAAGCGGTAGAAACGGGAGGTTATCGGGGTTTATCCGCCGGACATAAGATGGATTATGTCGACAGTTGCTTTGTCGGGAATAACCGTGGAATCGTAGTCATCCCTTGGAATGAGTACGCCGTTGATTCGTGCGATGAGAAGCGGGAAGAGATAATTCTTCTCCCTTATGACATCTCTCACGGTTTTGCCCGGAGACCATTCCGATTCCTCACCGTTTACAATTATCATATGCTAAGGGCGGGGACAAATATCCCCGCCTTAAATATCAACCTCCGTGTTTTCGAACGAGTTCAATGACATCCGGGAAATCGACGCCCAGATCCAGGAGCTTTTCGACTGTCGGAACACCATCGTTTGTCCAGCCCCTGCGGAGGTATACCGCGTCCAGTAATTGCTCGTACTGAGCTTCCCGGTATTTTCGCAAAGCGGCTACCTTCTTTTCTGATGACATTCCGGAAGGATCCATTCCGGCATCTTCGCGAAGCTGGGTGTCATACCTGTCCTGGCGTGATTCGTACTCCGTCACCGTGACCGGACCCGCTGATCTGTACGGTATTGCATCATGTTCCCTTTTTCCGAAGCCCATCTTCAGGTTGAAAACACGCTGGAAGCTGTAGACCTTCTCGGACATTCTTATAAGGCTGTCCATTGTCTGAGGTTTACCTGTTACTCCTTCGAAGAACTCGCAATAACCCTGAACATGTCCCGGCACTTTTGCCGGTTCATCCGTTTCGGCGTTATCAGCCGGTTCGACATCGTTCCAGGGAAGCTTGCAAAGCCCGCAAAGACCGAACCATGTTCTCCACATGGGGAAGTAATGCAGGGCTTCAGCTTTATCTTCAAAGGTTGGTATCTGCTTGTTCACCATATCCATGAAAATCAGCCAGGCTTCATCATGCTGGGCGCCTTTGAGGGCTATACCGTAGCCGCCCTGCTGGGCAAGGGATTCCTTGGTAACGTATTCGGAGTATTCCATGCCTTTGGCTTCCATGCCGATGTCAAATACGAAATCCGGATCAGCCCCGAAATTCTCTACGAAGTACTTTTTCATGTAGCGGATACCCTTGCCGGCTATGAGTCCGAAACCCTCTCCCCGACCTATCTGATGAAGCAGCTCAAGAGCTGCATCCTTAGCACCGAAGGGGATTTCAAGTCCGCCGGTTTTCTCCTTGTCAAGAATACCGTTCTCGTAACACTCCATGACAAAGGATACACCCGTTGAGAAGGAGATCGTATCAAGTCCGTATGTGTCACAGTAGAAGTTGTATTCGATCACGAAGCCGGGGTCGAAAATGGCCATATTGGACGAACCGCCCAGGGTTTCGTACTCCGGACCGTCAACAAGGACTTTCTCCCCCTTATAGGGTCCGGTTGTCAGTTCGAAATCCTCGATAGCTTTCGCGCAGGCCATGGCGCATCCGAGCCAGCAGCCGTCCGGTTTACCCTTTGTAAAGAAAGTTCTGAGAACATCGGAGCTGATCTTCGACGTCTCTTCATGCCTTCCATACTGGTAGTTCTTAACGGGGAGGAGATCGTAGGCATCCATTATCTCAACGAGGTGGGCGGTTCCCACTCCACGCATGTCGCATTGCTCTTCGTCGAACTTGATCATTTCCTCGGTTATTCTCATGCCTGCACGGCGAACCATGTCAGCGTCAAAGGGATGGTTAGGGTCGTCGACCATGGTTATTGCCCCGGTGGGACAAATCTCAGCGCACGCTCCGCATCCAATGCAGTGGGGCTGGTCGGAATCGTAGGGCATTCGAATCGCCCTGACAGCACCCCTGTTCGTGAAATTAATGATATTCTCCCAGATGCCCTGTTCGCAGATTCTCATGCAAAGACCGCATAGAATGCAGGCGTTAGGATTAAGATCGACAGCAGGATGCTGATAGCGGGGCTTTTCAATCCCGGCATGTTTAGCAAGATCCTTTATAACCTGGACATTCGGCCACCTGGAAAGCATCATCTCAAGGGTGATTTTCCTGTTCCTGAGCACATTTTCCGAGGATGTGTGTACTTTGATGGGTTTTCGAACAGGATAATTACATGAAGTAACCAGTTTTGTCTTTCTTCCGTCATCCACTTCCACAATACAGAGCCTGCATGCAGCATAGGGTTCTACCAGATCACTGTTGCAGAGTGCAGGAATGTATATGCTGCTTTCCATGGCGGCCTCAAGAATGGTTGAATCTTTCTTGACCGAGACAGGTCTTCCATCGATTTCGATTGCTATCATTTCTCTGTCAGCCATTAGAATACCTCCACTGCGTTGAAGTTACAT
>JBDLJP010000316.1:0-2603 GCA_039714295.1 Candidatus Fermentibacterota bacterium | reverse complement strand
GATCCATAAGGGGCTTATGCTGTTCTGCTGCCAGCTCCCCCGAAATGTAATCGTGCATATTCAAATGAGCGTCTTCACAGGTCATTCTAACTCCCCCCCATAGCTACATTTTCCCAATCTGCAAGCAGATTGCGCAGAATCAGCCTGCCTCTGTGGATTCTTGACCTTACCGTGCCAATCGGAATATCAAGGATCGCTGCAATATCCGCATAGGAAAACCCCTGTACGTCGCAGAGTATCACGGTATCCTTGAACTCGTCCGGAAGATCTTCGATAGCAGTGGCTATATCTTCTTTCAGAAGGTTATCCAGACATTTGACACTGGGATCGGGGCCATGCTTTCTCAGCTCCGAAATGTCTTCCCTGGTCATCTGCTCTATCCATTCCCCGGCAGAACCGGCAGGTTTCCTGCTCATCCTTCTGATCTTATTCAGAAATGTATTTCGCATAATCGTAAACAACCATGCACCGGCATTTGTTCCTATAGAGTATTGCTTTTCTGATTTGAGCGCATTCAGATATGTATCCTGAACCAGATCTGATGCGTCTTCACTGTTTTTAGATAGATGCATCGCATATCCGTAGAGTCTGTCAAGGTGACAGAGCACTTCTTTCTCAAATATCTTTCTCCGGTTGCTTTTCATGCTGCTCCTAAAATATCATTTCCGTTAATAGTAAACTATCAAACGAATCATACTCATGCCAATAGGTTACCTGCGCCCACAACCTGTAGTAGTGCCCCCTTGCCAACAGCACAAAATATTGATAGTCTAGTGCTGTCGATGAAATATGTCGGTCGTACATCTGATCTGGATTCGTATTGTATTCTAATTACCGGATTTCACTGAAAATGGGGATGAAGTTCAAGAAATGCAGATTATCATTGATATTGAAGTATCTGCATTGAATTGCCGCCAGACAACGGGGGGGAGGGTGTAATTGGAAGAATTGCATTCGCAGAGCGATTTGTTTTCTGAGACAAAAAGCAAGGAACAGGTTGTTGAACTGGATATCCCTTCGTCATATTTAACCGGTTTGATCAAGCCTGAATTCAGCAAGAATGCGCACTTCGTTCTTAAGAAACGCTACCTGAAGAGATCAGCATCCGGTGAGATCCTGGAGACGCCGGCAGATATGCTTCTTCGTGTTGCCGAAGCAGTTGCATCGGCAGAGGAGAAGTTCGGAAATGATGTTCAGGAGATAACGATATCATTCTATAATATGATCGCGAAGAAGGAATTCTTTCCCAACTCACCTACTCTTATGAATGCCGGGCGGGAACTGGGTCAGTTGTCGGCATGCTTTGTTCTTCCTGTTGAAGACAGTATGGATAGTATTTTCTCCGCTGTTAAGAATACTGCGCTGATCCATAAAAGCGGCGGTGGAACAGGATTCTCATTCTCGAAGATACGCCCTGTTAACGATACGGTAATGTCAACAAAAGGTGTTTCCAGCGGTCCGATATCCTTTATGAATGTCTTTGATAAGGCAACCGAAACCGTCAAGCAGGGGGGAGTCCGCCGGGGAGCGAATATGGCGGTTCTCAGAGTTGATCATCCGGACATAGACGAGTTCATCAATGTGAAACGCAATATGGATAAGCTGAACAATTTCAACCTGTCAGTCGCGGCTACCGATGAATTTATGGATGCTGTTGAAAGGGGCTCAAAGTACAATATTATCAACCCCAGAAACGGTGAAATTATCGGTACAAAAGACGCAAATACAGTTTTTGATTCTATTATTGATTCCGCCTGGAATTCAGGAGAACCCGGTTTAATCTTTATTGACCGCATGAACGATGCAAACCCGACTCCGCATATTGCAGAGATCGAAGCGACAAATCCATGTGGTGAACAGCCCCTGCTTCCATTTGAAGCATGTAATCTGGGTTCCGTTAATGTCTCTGTCATGACGGACAGAAGCGAGAGCGGCAAATACAGATTGAACTGGAACAGACTTGAAACAACTGTTAAAACAGCTGTAAGATTCCTGGACGATGTTATTGAGATCAATCGCTATCCTCTTCCCGAGATCGCCGAAATGGTGGCAGGTAACCGGAAAATCGGACTCGGTATCATGGGTTTTGCCGATCTTCTGTTCAAGCTTGGAATACCATACGATTCCGAGGAGGCACTGCTGTTCGCTGAAGAACTCATGAGTTTCGTTGCGGAAAAGGGAAGAAAAGCAAGTATTGACCTTGCAAAGGAAAGAGGGCCTTTCCCGAATTTCACTGGAAGCGTATACGATAACAAACATATGCCTCCGCTTCGTAATGCAACCGTCACCACAATTGCTCCAACCGGTTCTATCAGTATCCTTGCAGGATGCTCGGGTGGTATCGAGCCCGTATTTGCTCTTGTTTTCACAAGAGCCAATCTTCTGGATGAGGATGATGAGCTGCATGAACTGGTACCTGAATTCGGAAGGGTTGCCAGGGAACGGAATTTCTTCTCAGAAGATGTGTTTGCGCAGATTGCGGAGTCGGGAACCTGTCAGGGAATCCAGGAGATCCCCAGGGATACGCAGCGGTTGTTCGTCACTTCTCATGATATCTCTCCCGCATACCATGTAAGAATGCAGGCTGCTTTCCAGAAGTACAC
>JBDLJP010000315.1:0-2613 GCA_039714295.1 Candidatus Fermentibacterota bacterium | reverse complement strand
TTCTGATGGGCGAGAATTATTTCCGGAGGAGTATGTACGCAGAATCACTTGAATGTTACCGGAAAGTACTCAGAAACACAAACGACTTTTTTCTGAAGACCAGAGTGGAGCTTTCCACTGCCTTCATCTGCAGGATCATGGGAAAGACAGAGGAATCCGAAGCCCATCTGACAGTCGCTGGAGATTTGATACGTGAGAATGAAAAGGGGGAGCTGCCTCTCCTTCGAGCCAGATATTACACAAGACTTGCGGATTTCGAGAGTGCCAATGACAGCACGGAAAACTCTATCCGGCACTATGAAATGGCAATCGATCTGTTCAGGAACTGTGGTGATATGGCAGGTGAAGCCATGGTTCTTAACAACATGCACTGGATATACTCTCAAACAGGGGATTACGAGAAGAGCCTTGAAACTCTCGAAGAAGTAGTGAAGATAGACCGGGAAATAGATGAAGCACTGGGCATTGCCATTGCTTACTACAATATCGCTGAGACCAATATGGAAATGGACAGGCTGGATGAAGCTGAGGAATACTACCGGCTCTATCTTGAACTCAGTGAACAGATAGATAATGATCTCGGTGAAGGATACGGTAAATTCGGTCTGGGCTATCTACAGATGAAGAGAGGAGACCTTCTCAGTGCCGAGAGGTTCTTTGCTGAATCCTCTGAGATTTTCGGCAGACTCGGCGGCAAGGAGATGGAGACTGTTGCCCGGATTGCTCTCATTGCACTCTACCTCAAGGATGACAGAATTGATGATGCCCGTCGCACTCTCGAATCGCTCGATCAGGGATCTTTCAGCACAACGGTCCAGAACTCCATTCATTTCATGCGGGGACTGGTGGAATGCAAGTCATCATGCTCAGAAGATGAGGGCGCTCTCGAGAGAGCTGTCTCACATTTCAGATCTTCGGTTGGCGACCCTGAGCATTGCAATCGCATTGAGATAGCCGAAAGATACACCGCCCTTGCCGGAGTGCTGGCGCTTCAGGGCAGGGAGGAGCAGAGACTGGAAGCTCTGACTGAGGGATCCGGAATACTTGGTAAAAAGCTTCAGATGGTTCTTCCGAGGTTCCGTAAGATGATCTCTTCCAGAGATGAGATATGCAGTTTTATGGAACTTTGCAGTGAAGCAGGGGTTCCGGTTATTTATGCAGACTAGACTCGATGCGAGAGGGCAATTCCTGTGTATATCAATCTGGAGCGGACAGTTTCTCTAATCTCTCACAGCTTCACAAACCTCACTGTAGCCGATCTATTCTCAATAATCCCCCGGATGATATAAGTTCCGGCTGGAGCTTCATGCCCGGACGAATCACGACCATCCCAGATGAAGGTATTTCCATTCCGTTCGGAAACTATACGAACAATCTTACCTGAAAGATCGTAAACCAACAGCTCAACATCCTCAGCATACAAAGATGGAACCACAATCGATACTTCTCTGGCCACTTCCTGCCCACGAGATCAGTATAGTGGAATACCCGATCACTCCCCCGCTCTACGTACCTCTCGGCCAGCTCGGGCATTGTGGACCTCGGGGCGCCGTCGTACGGTTCACGGTAGAAGATGATAAGAATCTTCATCTGCTCTCCCTAATCACTCCCGACCTGCAACCTCCGGCTCGTATTTCGCGATGAAGGTCCGTTTTCCAAGTGCGAGCGCTCCCGCAAGCAGCACTCCAGCCGCAGCGATCCCGATCTTCCAGAAGGTGAGCAGCGCGAAGACCAGCAGAACACAAGAGCGGACGATCCCCCCGAGGCGCGGACCTCCCACCTGGATGCAGCGCATGCCTGAGAACAGAACCAGTCCGCAGACGATCAGGCTGATTGCAACCGCCACTCCAGGACTGAGCTCCCTTACTTCAGGAAAAGCAAGATGCAGAACGAAGAACAGCACCCAGATCACAAAAGCAGCGATGAAGGACATAGCGGGCACAACGAACTTCTTCTCCACGATGTACTCCTTCCAAATCGTATCCAGCGTACAGGATTGCAGATCAACTACCCGTATTATGACCCGGTTCGGTACTCTAGTAGTACTCCATGCAGAATCCTTGAAAACTGGCTGGATTGCGTCGCGCCAGTCTCGGATGCTTCTTTGCGAGAGCGACGGACAGTTCCGGGTTCTTCGCTCCCATCTGGTGGATGTGTCCCTTCTTGTGACTTAACTCGTGGATAAGACTTCCAGCCCGGAATGGCGCTGTCTGACCGTACCATCCCGGACAGATCTTGATGCGCAACCATGGTGAGCAGAATGCCGCTGCGTTCCGTTTGCATCGGAACGATCGGAATCCGTGTGAGTGCTGAACGATTGCGAACCTCACAGCCCCTTTGAACTCGTTGCGAATGGCTCGCATTCTGCGACGGGTTACCCGGATCTGATAGACACTCGCGTAGCGGCTGCCGAACCACTTCACCACCTGCGGATTCGCCTTCCAGGCTGCTTTCCTGCGCTTACGCTTCTTCCTGATACCACCGGACTGGTCCCATATCTCATTCAAGACTCTCAGACCTGCGATTGAGGTTCTTTCGGCTGCGTCGACTGCCTCCTGAATCAGCTTCCTCTGTTCATCGGTAATAGGCCTCTTCCCTGACCGGTTCAACCGA
>JBDLJP010000314.1:0-2621 GCA_039714295.1 Candidatus Fermentibacterota bacterium | reverse complement strand
AAATATCAGCGATTACCATCGGATCCACGGGATAACCCCTGACCGCTGCGAAGTTCAGGGAAATCTTTCTGTCACCGGAATTGTAGAATTCCTCACCCCAGCGGCTCATTTCCGTAAAGCTCCAGGTTCTGCACGGAACCAGCTCAGGTCTTGCAGCCTCGGACGATGTGTGGATGGAGAACTGCATCTGAAATCTTCCGCCGCTGTATAACCTGTTCTTCACATCTGTCAGTTTACCCCAGAAATTATCGCAGCCCTTCGGTGCTATGGTTGATATGCTCGGCAGGAGCCCGGGAGCATCGTAAACGAAGGGCAGCTCCGAAAGAACATCCAGAACAGCGGGATTGAAAACGGGATCGCCCATTCTTGCGAATTGAATTTTGAATTTGGAAACAGGTATTTTGCCGTCACTGTATCTTTTCCGCACCATGTAATCTATCTGCCCGATAATTTCTGCGAATGAAAGTTTCCCGGAGTAGGAGATACCGGCATCGCATATCGGGCAGCTAACGGGACAGCCTTTCAGTGTGGATACGATAAGAACCCATTTCTCGTTCTGAGGAAATGGGGGCTGCACCGATTCCACGAACTCTATAAGTTCACCGTCAGAAAGCTCAGCTATGTATACTGTTGCGAGATCGGATTCTCCCCGCTGCCCTACGATTTTCACTGTTTGCCGTTCCCTGCTTTTAGAAATTCAAATGTGTATAAAGCCGCCTGAATACCCTGACCCGATGCCATGGCAGCCTGCCCCAGACTGCCAAGTGAAGCGTCTCCTGAGATGTATAGTCCCCGTATCGATGTCTGAACATTTCCTCTCACATGAGAAAAGCCGTCAACTATTCCTGGCAGGCAGGGCTCCCGTCCCACTGCTGCTAACAGAGCATCCGTTTCCAGAACAACTTCCTGTCCTGATGACTCGGTCTCAAGCTGGATTATGCCATCGAAAGAAGATGCTGATACAAGAACGGTATTATAAAGAATTTTGACAGTACTGCGTCTTTTGATCTCATCCCTTAGGATGCCTGAAGCCTTGAGGCGTGAGCCTCTTACCAGCAGGCTGACGGATGACCCGGAATCTGACAGGTTCAGTGCGTAGTCCGCTGCGGCCTCGCCACCGCCAACAATAACCGTTCTTTTCGGAGACTGCCGAATCAGCTCCAGGATAGACCGGTGTATTGTTACATCTCCATTAACCTCTATGCTGAAATCCTTAGGAACCGTTCCCACGGCGACTATCACTGACCGTGATCTGATAAGCTCATCGTTTCCTGATATCTCAAAATTACTATCGCAGAGAACTATCGAGTCAGCATGAAAAGACCGTATCTTCAGATCATTCGCTGAAAGTATTGATATCAGTCTGCCTGCGAATGCAGACCCCCCAAGAGGTTTTTCAAGTCCGGGATAGTTCTCTATGAGCCTTGCCTCGCGAACGAGTCCTCCAGCCTTTCCGCGGGTATCGATAAGAACAGCATCAAGCCCCAGCCTTCTGCACTGGACTGCTGCCGCGCAACCCGCAGGCCCCGCTCCGATGACGGTTACATCGTGCAAGGTCAGTCCTGTCCGCCGCTGCAGATAGAGGAGGTGTCAGTGATAATCGCAAAGCCGCTCGCGAGGTTCTGAAGGCTGCCTATGTGAAGCTCCTCCGAACTTGTCGTAAGAGCATCCGCAGGAATACTTACTTCGTATCCCCTTACGAATGCTGACCTGGCGGATGTTTCGCAGCACATCTGCGTCAGTACTCCTGTAACAAGAACCTGCTCCACAGATCTGCTTTTCAGGAATTCATCAAGGTCCGTATTGTAGAATGCATCGTACGTGTTTTTCCGGAATATCTTCTCACCGGGTAAGGGGGAGAGTTCGGGGATGATCTCGGATTCCTTCTTACCGCACCTGATATAATCACTGAAGAATTTTCCCAGCATTCCAAGGTCAGCAGAACCGCTATGGCAGTGCCGTGTGTAAACAATGGTTCCGCCGATCATTCTCCAGTGTTTCAGAAGCAGGGCAATTCTGGGAATTATCGCTGCTGTCGAAGGCAGATATACCCTTCCCTCTGGATCGGCAAAGTAATGCAGCATATCCACGATCAGCAGAGCGCACTTATCCGGTTTCAGTGTCAGGTTCGGCCTGGGATGGGTATACCTGTCTATCCGAGCCTGCCACTCCGAAAGTTTCTCATCGATATTATCTGGCGTTACAAACGGTTCAGTGTACATGACTGCGCAGGATCAGAATTCCTTGATCAGGCCCACACCGACACCAGGTGAAACCCATACGTCTCCGCCCTCGACCTCCAGGGCAAGCATCCAGCCGGAACCACTTCCGAATTCAGCCATTGTGCCCAGTGTGTATGTCATCAGCCCGTCATCCCCGAAGATATCTATAGAGCCATCATCATCCTCATCGGTATCAAGAAAACCTACTACACCCAGACAGGCGTAGGGTTCAATAATGCCGATTTTTTTAGATACAAGAAATTTAATCTCTCCCGGGTAGTATCCCCATACATCCACGCCAAGGGCAATATCAACAAGACTGTTCTGAGGCAGCTGAACCTTGGCTCCCCAGACTATCATAAAGCCATCACCATCGCCTTCGGTAACTTCATTAACATA
>JBDLJP010000313.1:0-2628 GCA_039714295.1 Candidatus Fermentibacterota bacterium | reverse complement strand
ACCTCTTCAGCGTGTCAGCACATCTGGCACACACATCATCAGGGACGCAGGAACCGACTTCCGGCAGGATCTTCCAGCATCTGCTGCACTTCGCCCCGGCAGCCTTCACTACGGAAACAGTGAACTCATCACCAGCCTTAACATCAGCATACGAGACGATCAGAAAATCCGACCAGTCCTCACCATTAGCCGAACCGACCATTTCCTCCGGTACGGTAAGCGATACCATGGCATCAAGTCCACCGCCGATTTCTCCGGCGGCGCGTTTTTCCTCAAGTTCCTTCAGAACAGTCTTCCTGATTTCCAGATAGGGTTCCCAGCCCTTAAGTACCGCCTCATCCTCTATAGTATCCTGAAGAGCTTCGGAGTGCGGATAAAGAGAGAGGTGAACACTTGAGTCGTCTCCTTTGAGGCATTCCGGAAGCGTCAGCCACGCCTCTTCAGCTGTGAAGGGAATCAGAGGCGCGAGAAGCTGAATCAGGTTCTTAAGTATGTAAGCCATGACCTGTCTGGTCATTCTGCAGGAGGCGGAGGCGGGATCACCGCAGTAAAGTCTGTCCTTTCTCATATCAAGGAACTGACCGGACAGACTTATAACCGCGAAATTCCGGAGCTCACGATAAACCCTGTGAAACTGGAACTTTCTATATTCATCCATGCAGAATCGGCAGAGTTTTCTGAATCTGAGATAGATATACCTGTCAAAACCATCCAGTTCGGCGGGATCAAGAGTGAATTCTTCGAAATCTCCAAGATTGCCAAGTATGAATCTTACAGTGTTTCGCAGCTTTCTGTAAGCTTCTCTGGCATCGTCAAGCTTGGAGAGGTCAGCCCTGAAATCCGCAGTGTAGTCCACGCTTGCGAACCATAACCTGAGTATATCAGCTCCCTGGCGGTCTATTATTTTCAGAGGTGATATGACATTGCCGATGGACTTGGACATTTTTTTACCGTTTTTATCCTGAATGAGACCGTGTGTTATTATGTTGTCCGCAGGTTTTCCCATCCCGAGTGCCTCACTTGTGATCAGGCTGACACCAAACCATCCCCGATGCTGATCGGTTGCTTCAAGATATACTGCAGCAGGACGCGTCAGCCCGTGCTTCTCTGTAAGTACATTGTAGTGACTCAGCGAGCTGTCAAACCAGACGTCCAGTATATCATCCACCCTCTGAAGTCCGGAGCCTCCACACGAAGGACAGACGGCTTCCTTTCCCGCAAGAGCGAATAGCTCTTCTGCGTTCAATTCGAACCATACATCCGCCCCCTTTAAAGCTACTTCTTCAGAAACAGCGTGTATAACTTCGTGGTCCAGTACTGGTTCAAAGCAATCCGAGCAGGTGAAGACGGGGAGTGCCACCCCCCATGACCTCTGCCTTGAAAGACACCAGTCAGGGCGAACCTCCATCATGTTCTTCATGCGCTCGTAACCCCATCCGGGATGCCATTTCACTTCATCGACCCTGTTCAGAACCCGCTTTTTAAGATCGTTTTCTGAAAGGCTCAGAAAGAACTGTCTTGTTGCCCTGAATATTAACGGCTTCTTGCATCTCCAGCAGTGCGGATAACTGTGCTTCATATCCTTTGAGGTCAGCAGATGTCCGGAATTCTTCAGATCATCCACTATCTGAGGGTTCGCCTTGAAGACATGGATACCTTTATATCTGCCTGCCTCCTCAGAGAATATTCCGTCTTCATTTACAGGACTGAATACCTCAAGGTCGTATTTAAGACCGACTGTAAAATCATCAGCTCCGTGTCCCGGAGCGGTATGAACACATCCTGTACCATCTTCCATGGTTACATGTTCAGCCAGTATCATCAGGGAGGTTTTATTCTCAAGCAGGGGGTGCTTCATCGTCAGGCCCTCAAGCTCGCTGCCCTTGAAAACGGGCTGCTTGAGAACAGTACCGCTGATCTCCGAATCTTCCATGAAGGCTTCCGCCCTTTTGGCAGCCACAAGGAACCGTCGTTCGCCGGATTCAATGATCACATATTTCTCGGACGGGTGCAGAGCTACTGCGAGATTTGCCGGCAGAGTCCAGGGCGTAGTAGTCCAGATAACAGTCTCTGTATCCTTTGGAATACCGCGGCTCTCCCATTCCCCGGGGTTTTCCTGCCGGAACGCCACATATATCGATGGAGAGGTATGGTCTCCATGTTCCACTTCCGCCTCAGCCAGAGCTGTACCGCATTTCATACACCAGTGTATGGGGCGCAGTCCCTGATACACGTAACCGTCTTTTACAAGATCACCGAATGCTCGCAGAATACCTGATTCGTAATCTGTGCTCATAGTCAGATAGGGTCTGTCCCAGTCTCCGAATACACCGAGCCTTTTAAATTCTTTTCTCTGTATGTCAACGAATTCCAGAGCGTACTCCCGGCACTTATCCCTGATTTCTTTCCTTGAAAGGTGTTTGCCGCCATCAGGCTGGTCACCCAGAACCCTGTGTTCTATGGGCATTCCGTGACAATCCCATCCGGGAACGTATGGAGAATCATATCCCAGCATGGTGAAGGATTTGACTATGAAATCCTTCAGTATCTTATTCAAGGCGGTTCCGAGATGCACATGACCGTTGGCATAGGGAGGACCGTCATGAAGAATGAACTTCGGGGACTCCT
>JBDLJP010000312.1:0-2638 GCA_039714295.1 Candidatus Fermentibacterota bacterium | reverse complement strand
CGCTGCTGGCAGGTGAGCCCGGTAGTTCGTTCTGGCCGGAGACCTACCTGGTGGGATTGGACTACGCCCTCTCCGGATACAGCAGTCAGTTCCTGTTCGTCATGGCCAGCCGTATAGAAGAGGCCTTCTTGCAGCGCAGCATCGAGGTCTTCGATACTGCAAAGGCTCTTGCGGTCTACCAGGCGTTCAAACGGGTGTTCGGTGTTGCTGTTGCTGTTATGGTGGACTGCGCAGCCTACTCCGTGCAGAAAGGCATGCAGCGCGTGGGTATCAACGAGAAACTCTTTCAGCGTATCCGGAACCAGGCGATTGAGAAACAGGTCGATGAGGCTAGACAGCTGCTGCCACTCATCGAGTGGAACGACTCCCTGAGCGTCGGGATACAGAGCATCGACGACCAGCACAGGAAGTTGATCGACCTGCTGAACAGATTACACGGCTCCAGTGTCTCCGAGAAGGGAAGCGATACACTCAAGGATATCCTCAACGAACTTGTCGAATACACCAAGACGCACTTCGGTTACGAAGAGAAACTCATGGCCGAGTTCGGCTACCCGGAGGAGGCAGCCCATATCGAGACCCATGGATCTCTCGCAGGGCAGGTCATTGAGTTCAACGAAAGTTTCCAGGCCGGAAAGAGCAAGCTCTCGGGGGAACTCTTCAGCTTCCTCCGCAAGTGGTTGAACGGGCACATACGGGGTACTGACAGAAAGTACACCGTTTTTTTCCTGGAACACGGGGTGAAGTAGCTAATCGATCTGTAACCGTGCGGTGTTTTCTAATTCCCTCCGTCCCTATTTATTCAGAAGATTACCTGGCTCAGGGCGTAGTAAATAGCCATCAGGGAAGAGAACACCGCACTTGCAAAGAATCTCCACTTCAGAGAGATCCTGTTCTGAATTACATAATTAGCGGCAAACGCCACAGGCACATTTGCTATAAACGCGTAGAATCCCAATCGGAGAAGGATCCAGTTTACGCTGTTCCAGCTACCCTGTAGAATCTGAATGAACAGAAGATGCCGCGCTATCCAGAGCGGATTGAAATAGAGAATGGCAAGCCCTGCTCTTGAAAATGAACCCCTAAGGCCATTTATCCCTGCTGTTTTTGTATCTATCCATCTAAAATAGTTCGGGATTTCAAAGGCGTAGACGGTCCCTCCGATGAGCATAATACCCAGCACCCGCACAAGTGAGAATTCCGACAGGATAACTGAGGCGATCGTATCCCCGATAGAGTATATGAGCACTCCTCTTATTACATTGGAAGCTGTATATCTGAATTTCAATTGTTACCGATCTACCGCTTCTTCTGCAGCAGCAGAAGGATCTTCTCATTTGAAAAAGGGGCTGAATAAACAGGAGGGATATCACGATCGCATGCCCTTATGGCTTCGAGAACAGCGAAATAGGTACCGATTCCGTACATGAACGGCGGTTCCCCCACGGCTTTGGAATTGAAGACACCGGTGTTCTCGGAATGACACTCGAGGAATTCTATCTCAACTTTTCCCGGAGTACAGTGAATATCGGGGATCTTGTACGTCGCAAGTGAATCAGACAGAAGAGCGTCTGTCTCGGGATGGTATTTCAGCTCTTCCAGGGTGACCCATCCGATACCCTGAAGAAGCCCCCCTTCAATCTGCCCTCTGTCAACAAGGTGATTAATGCTCTCTCCGCAGTCATGAACGATCTTCACGGAATCCACCGAGAAGACGCCCCTCAGCCGATCAAGAGTGATCTCGGTAACAGCTGTTCCCGCGACATGATACGAGAAGGGTCTGCCTTTTTCGGAAGATTTGTTGAAATGCAGTCCGGGCGTGGCATAATGGGCCTGGGACGATAGATTCACTCTCGCAAGATACGCAAGGCCCACAAGCTCATTCCATTGGAGGCTGGATTTATCTCCGTTGATCAAAACTTTTTCATGTACCATATCGATCCTGGAGTCCGCAGGAACACCGAGGTGCTTTCCTGCAAAAGCCAGAAGACGTTCGAGAATACTGTCACAGGCTATTCTTACAGCGTTCCCGTTCATGTCCGCAGCTGAGCTTGCCGCAGTGGGAGATGTGTTGGCAGCTCTAGTGGTGTTGGTTGATTCAACTTTTATTCTGAAGAGATCGATACCGAAGGTTCTTGCAGCCACCTGGGCGATCTTCGTATTAACACCCTGTCCCATTTCCACGGCTCCTGTGCTGATTCCGACGCTTCCATCGGTGTACACATGAACAAGAGCATTTGCCTGATTCATCGATATATGGGTGAAGGAAATACCAAAGCAGACAGGCATGAATGAAATGCCTTTTCTGAACATCACATTCCTGCTGTTAAAATCCCTGATCCGCTCTTCAGTATTGCAGGAACGGTATATTTCGAGTGCTCTCTTCCAGGATCGCCGAATTTCATTTCCCTCGTACGGCATACCGAAAGGGAACCTCTCACCCATTTTCAGCAGATTTTTCGTCTGTATCTCAAGGGGACTGATTCCCAGTTCGCGCGAGGCGCTGTAAATCGCAGATTCCAGAACGTACATGGCCTGCGGCGCTCCGAAGCCCCTGAAAGCAGTGTTAGGCGGAAGATTTGTTCTGCAGGAAATGCCCGTAGCCTTCACATTGGGGATGAAGTAGGCATTTGTTGAA
>JBDLJP010000311.1:0-2648 GCA_039714295.1 Candidatus Fermentibacterota bacterium | reverse complement strand
CTGGTGAGTTTATCTCGGACCATTTCATCATGCAGCTCCTGAGCATAGATCACTGGATTACGATAGTTCCTCTTGGCGGGTTTCACTCGCTTGGTACAAATGAATGATGATTTAAGCCGAATAACAGGAGCAAATCGGGTTCGTATGGTCATTGGGTTGGTGTACCAGTCTGTGATCGAACCTGACGCAATATGGTCCGTCCAAGGTCATTCTGAAAGGGCACTGGATATTCATAGAGTTGGGATCAAGAGTAGTGTTTGATTACTAACTGAACTGTCTTCAGGAGGGTTGCAGGAAAGCTCTTACGGGGGCGCCATCACCATTCATGACCTTCAGCGGGAAACATAGAAGCAGGTAGTCTCCGGGCGGGACATCATCGAGCAGCAGATTCTCAAGTATCGGTATTGATGTTCCCAGCAGTATTTCATGAACAGGTGTTGAATCCGGCGGGTCCACTGAAAACGAATCGATGCCCACGATTCTGACTCCCTTTTCAACGGCCAGTTCGGCAGCATTTGCGCTAAGGTATGAGTACTCCATGCTGGAGCCTTGTCTTCCTGTTTCATCTGCCACGGTTTTCAGAATCAGGGCTCTGCCTTCGAGGGAAAGACTCTCGATAAAGGTTTCATCAATTTCCCGCTTCGCTATGCAGTCAACTACAACTGCGGGGAGAATGAGTCTGTTCATGGGAATATCATCAACGAAGGTATTGTATCTGGACAGGTGCGCAGGCGGATCGATGTGCGTCCCGCAGTGGCTGCTCATGGTAAGTTTCGATGTGCGAAAAGCGCCATAAGCTCTGGTCTCTTTGCTGAATCTGACATCCCCCGGCCAAACAGGTATTCCGGTTTCAAGAGGCTTTGTTATGTCAATCAGTCTATCCGGGGTTATTCTGTAATCCATTTACTTGTTTCATCCTGTTCCCGAAGGACAAAGATCGCGCAGGGGACATTCATTGCAGATTGGTTTTACCGGTCTGCAAATACTCTGACCGAATCTGACCATGATATGATTAATTCCTGACCATTCCTCTTTCGGGAAGAGTTTCTGAAGAGCGAACTCAGTCTCCTCCGGGGAGCTTGTATTAACCCAGCCCAGCCTGTTTGAAATCCTGTGAACGTGGATATCTACACATATTGAAGGGACATTGAAGACCATTCCCAGAACGAAATTCGCAGTTTTTCTTCCAACCCCCGGAAGGCTCAGCAGGCTCTTCATATCATCCGGAACTCTGGACTCGAAATCGCTTTTTAGGATTCCGGCAATTCTCTTCATCTGTCCCGCCTTCTGTCTGTAGAAACCGGCAGGCTTCAGAAGCTGTTCAAGTTCATTTATGTCGATAGAGATCATGGCATCGATATCCGGAGCTTTCTTCAGAACCTGCCCGGAAACCATTCTTGTAACAGCGTCTCTTGTTCTGAGGCTTATTATGGTTGAGATGAGAACTGGAAAAGCCTCGCGGGATTCCTCCATGGGAGCAGGTATGCCAGGAGACTTCAGTGTGCTTTTCATTCTGTTTAGAATAACAGATGGATCAGATTCAGACACTAGTCGACCCTGATAAAATGCAGTCCAGCATTATTGCCCCTGAGGCTGAGTTTGAGGGCTAGCTTACCTTGAAGAAGAGAGACCAGGTCATCTCCGAGGGCTTCCTTCCGCCAGCCGGTGAGCTGCAGCATTGAATACAGTTCTTTCTCATTGTCAGGCGGTTTTTTAGCAAGAGCATTGATCAGGTCTTTTGAAAGAAGAAGTTCAGGAGAAATGTTGAGACGGCAGGATTCCTGCTTCAGAAATATGCGGAGGATATCCGTGCGGGCAGAAACACCGGGTCTTGAATGATATCTGGGAATTTCGGGAATATCCTTATCCGGAGCTTCTTCCGCATCCGCTATAACCTTAAGAATATCATCCCCCCATTTTACAACGAAACCGTTGGACATCCCCCTTACCCTTGAGAGAGCCCTTTTTGAAATCGGGGTAATCGCGGTTATTGCGCCGAGGATATGATCCCGGAGGATGAAACTTCTCGGCTTGTTGATCTGTTTGGCTGTACTCTCCCTCCACTTGACAAGAGCCCAGAGGGTCTGCAGTCTGCTGTCCCTGACCTTTGCAGTTGATCTTACCTTTCTGAACAGCCTGTGAAGGGCGTTGTTGTATGTTGATGGATCCGTAAGAGATTCCGCTTCCTCAAGGTACCATTCGAGACGTCCTTCCGCTTCAAGCTTTTTCATCTGGTTACGGTATATCTCAAGCAGATACCTGACGTCATCCAGGGCGTACTCGATCTGATCGTCTGCCAGGGGTCGAAGTGACCAGTCGCTCAGAGTGTGTCCTTTTTTCGGGTAAACACCGCATTCAGCTTTTATAAGTTTGAACAGGGCTGTCTGGCGGTCGTGACCCAGAAATGCCGCGGCAAGCTGGGTATCGAATACCGAAGCGAACTCCACATCAAGATGATGCATAAGAACATCTATATCGTTTCTGGCCGAGTGTATGACCTTAACAGGCGATTCGGACTCAAAAAGTCTGCCGAGCGGAGACAGGTCGTCTATCTTCAAAGGGTCAATGGCAACAGGTCCAGTACTGTCCGCTATCTGAATAAGAAAGAGATCAGGCCAGTACCTTCTTTCACCGTGAAACTCGGTATC
>JBDLJP010000310.1:0-2648 GCA_039714295.1 Candidatus Fermentibacterota bacterium | reverse complement strand
AGGGGTGATATTTATAGTCTGGCCGGCGTGGGACAGATCCGTATTTCTTGCAGTGAACGGTATTGATTCTGCTTTTCTCACAGCTGTAATGCGCTTCATAACGAATGTTGACAACTGGATCCCTGTTCTTGCGGTTTACATTCTGGTGCTTTTATGGTGGGGCAGAACCAGACCCTTCTCATCTTCCGGAAACAGATGGAAAAGGGCTTTTGATGCTAGAAACCCGAGAATAGTACTGCTCTGTCTGATAGTCGCCACAGCGGGTTCGGATCAGATATGCTACCATTTGAAGCGGGAGGTCGGCAGAGCAAGACCATGTTTTGACGAATCCGTTTCCTCTCAGGTCAGCTACAGAGGGAATGTGTACGGTAACAGATCCTTCCCCTCCGCTCACTCTGCGAATTCAGCATCCCTTGCTGCGGTAACAGCGTTTGCATATCCGCCCCTTGCTCCATTTGTTTTTCTTCTGTCCGCTCTTGTAGGATTCAGCAGGATCTACCTCGGAGTGCATTATCCGATCGATGTTCTGACAGGGTGGAGTATCGGTCTTATTACTGCATTATGTACATGGCTGGTTTTCAGGAGAATGGCTTCCAGACCGGGATTAATAGGTTTTACTAACAGGTTCAGGTACCGACAATCAGTTGATCATCCCCTTCCCGCAGCACCCTGGCAGCCGGTTGATGTTGAATCTCTTGATGGATTTAAAATCAAGGGATATTTCCGCAAGGGCGGTGAAGACCTGGCAGTGATTGTTCACGGACTTAACGAAAGTATCGGATCGATGGTATACCCGGGAGAGCTTTTCTTGAAAACAGGCTTCTCGGTATTTCTGGTTCCTCTGAGGGGGCATGATGATCATCCGGTAGCAGTAACTTCAGGAGGTCCGGCTGAAGTATACGATCTTGCAGGTATTCTTGAGCATGTCCGGGACAGCATGTCATTTGACAGGGGAAGAACCATTATCTACGGTTCTTCTATGGGGGGACCTATTGCCCTGAAGGCATCCGGTCTTCTTCAAGACAGTGTTGCGGGAGTTATCTCGCATGGAGGTTACAGTAACTTTTTTGAAGCATCAGCATTCCGATTGGGCAGATTGAGAACGCTCTTTCTGAAACTTTTCCTGCCGAGAGGTGTTAAGAACGGACTGAGGGTGTTTATGCCCTGTGATTACATCGGTCAACCGCTTAAAACCAGATTTGTTTATATTAGCGGCACACTGGACAGAATATCACCTCCGGCAACCGGGTTGATGCTGGCCGAAGAAACAGGAGGGCTTGCATTGATACTTGAGCATGCAGGTCATCCGGCATGGAAATACGATGGATGGAGCAGATCTCAGATGGAAACAGCCCTGAATGAAGCTGTTAAGTATATTCAGGGTACGGATACAGAACATCTTAGTGTTGACGGATCGGGATTCATTCGCAATTATGCTGCTTCCTCAGAAGCTGCAACAGGAAGAGAATAATGACAGATTTCAATCAGGCGACTGAAATGATACTTGCTGTTTCATCGCTGCTTAAAGACCTTCAGGAAAAGCTTGAATCAGGTAAGGAATTTCCCACCGATGAGGCTGATAATATTAACAAGTACCAGGTTTTCATGTCTCAGCTGATACTTCTTCACAGGGAAATGGAAGATTTCATAGAGAATGCCGTAACTATGGATCTCTCCGTTCAGGAACTGCCTGTTCAGATTCTGGATTTCTCATCGGAATGGGAACGCTTCAAATAAGAACTGCTCAGAGGTACCGTCTTTTTGCCCAGATCAGAAATACAAATGCGGATATAAGCATAAGAAATGTTATAAGGATCCCCGAGATCAGACGTTCCTTCCTGCCGATATTGACGGATCCCGTTAAAAGAGCCGGTATTTCCGACCATGAATAAATACCCCGGGAACACACTACAGTGGTAAGACCTTCAATCCTGTTGAGACCCCCGTTTGAATCTGTCCAGGTCCAGATGGATTCACCGAATTCTATTCTGAAAGTGCTATCATATGTTTCAAATGCTGTTCTTGCTCCGGGATCTACGGTAAGTTCCTGCATTTTTCCCAGGATTATTGACAGAGAATCAGGATCAGCAAGCGCTGAGTGAACCTCCGATGATGCATGTGATGACCAGAACTCTGCGCCTTCCATTCCGCAGCTGTTTCCGCACAGTTCATGCATGAAGGCTTCCGGTGTTGATGGGGTCATAAGAATAGTACATATCATTATTGACAGCATACTAACCTCTTAGTGTTTTTCTGATGGCGGAGAGCAGTGTTTTCCTGTCGACAGGTAATTGAAGATGCCTGAGTTTCGCAGTGATTGTCGGAATACCGCTTGAAAGCCCCGATGCGACCAGAATAGGCTGATCGGGAATTCGTACCGCAAGTGCAGTGGTGTAATGAATGTTGCTCTGGTCAAGCCTGCATATTACAGCTCCGGCTGTCTGTTGTCTCACAGCCATCTCCCTGGCTGATTCCACAAAATGGAATTCCTTCGACCTTATCCCGGAAATAGCTTCCCTGCATAGCTCTGTGAATGAAGAAAGCGGGGAGTAAATGATCGCATCGATCTCCTTGTAATGCTTCTTGCCGGCTGGAAGCCCCACCTGCAGCACATCTTTATCGGGTGATCCGGCAAGCCAGCCTCCGAA
>JBDLJP010000309.1:0-2660 GCA_039714295.1 Candidatus Fermentibacterota bacterium | reverse complement strand
GATCCACTGTGGGCAGTACGATTCAATGCTGTAGCCCCATCTGATCCTGCTTCACTGGAACAGCTACTGACTGATTCCATTCCCTATGTCAGGCTTTCCGCTGCTCTTACCAGAAGGGATGCCGGCTACCCGGATGGAATTGCTGTGATAAGGGAGATAGCCCTTTTAGACAGCCCTGTGGGCTATATGGCAACAGAAGAACTGGGCGTTTCCGATTCCCTTTTTCTGATGGAACTTATGATCGACGGGCAACCCGGACGTCGAATCGCAGCACAGACCGCATGGCTTAATGATTCACTGCCTGTGGATTCGCTTATCGAAGATCTATGGATTTCAGATCCGTACTGGCTGGTTCCCATCTCCTGGGCATGGCATCTTGCGGATATTTCCGATTCGGTTCGTGCGGAAACTGTTCTTCAGGAGATCATTTCCCGTCGTGAGAGCTACACGGACAGAGCTATGATTGATGAGTATGTGGCATTATTGCAGAATCGTACTGAGGAAGAGGAGAGACCTGCGGATCCCGGATGGATCCAGTACACGCTTCCATTTTCTATCGAAACTGCGGTACCTGATACGGTAATAATGAGAACGGATGCTGGAGATCTCTTTCTGGAACTATGGGGTGAGACAGCTCCTGCGGCCTGCAGCGGTTTTCTGCACCTGGCCGGGACTGGATTTTACGATGAAATCACCTTCCATAGAGTTATTCCCGGCTTTGTAGCCCAGGCAGGCTGTCCGGAAGGTGTAGGGACCGGCGGACCCGGTTACAATCTTCCCAATGAGAGAAGCGTATTGCATTTCGGCAGGGGAATACTTGGTATGGCTGATGCCGGGCTCAATACAGCTGGAAGCCAGTTCTTCATAATGCTTGATGACCACGGAAGACTTGATGGAAGGTACACCGTCTTCGGTCGTGTGATAAATACTGAATTTCTTGATGAAATTACCGTTGGTACAGTTATTAACGAAATAGTACTGTCAGGGACACTTGCAGAATAGATTTTCTTTACTGTTCTGCAGATAGAAAACACTCCAATCAGATCCTCTTCGAAAGGTTAGGCATGACGCGAAATATTAAGAGAATCCTTGTTACAGGTGCCCTCGGTCAGATAGGCTCTGAACTTACAATCGAACTGCGGCAGCGGTACGGCAGGGACAATGTTGTCGCATCTGATATAAGATCCGATGAAAGCAGTACCGTGGCAAAGGGAGGCCCATGGATCAGGCTTGATGTTACCGATGCTAAAGCTGTTGAGAATTCAATAATCGATAACAGGATAGACACAATATTCCATATGGCTGCAATACTTTCAGCCACCGGTGAGGAAAACCCGCAGCTCTGCTGGAAAGTCAATATGGATGGAACAATGAATATCCTTGAGGCAGCCAGGAGAAACGATCTGACCCGCGTGATAATACCAAGTTCAATCGCCGCTTTCGGTCCTGAAACACCAAGAGAGAACACGCCCCAGGAGACGATACTCAAGCCCAAAACAATGTATGGTGTGACAAAAGTCTCAGGGGAGCTGCTCTGCGATTATTACGTCCGTAAATACAATCTCGATGTAAGGGGGCTGCGCTATCCGGGGATTATCTCCTCTGAGACCCTTCCTGGAGGCGGTACCACCGATTACGCTGTGGATATCTATTACAAAGCTATTCAGGATGGCAGATACACCTGTTTTGTAAAAAAGGACACGATGCTCCCAATGATGTATATGCCGGATTGCATCAAAGCCACCCTGGATCTTGCTGAAGCCGATTTCAAAGGTCTTGTTCATTACAGTGATTTCAATGTAGGAGCGTTATCTGTCAGTGCCGGTGATATTGCCGAGAGCATAAGGAAATATATGCCGGATTTCGAGGTTGATTACGAACCTGATCACCGTCAGGCGATAGCTGATACATGGCCTATGGGAGTAGATGATTCCGCTGCAAGAGAAGAGTGGGGCTGGGAACCGGAATGGGATCTTGATTCCATGACTGCGGACATGCTGGAAAAGCTCAGAGTGAAACTCTTATAGATGTGTTAAAGCGGACGGGCAAGGATTAACACATCACAGGTTTCGCGGTATTCACCCGTATCTTCAGCTCTGGAGTTCAGGTATATGATATACCTTCCCACCGGAAGTCTTTCTCCGTTCTCGCCGGTTCCATTCCAGGTGATGATCTTTGATAAACCGCATATCTCCCGCTGGAGGAGCTGAAGAAGAAGTCTGCCCTGAACGTTGTAAATTTCCAGAGTGACTTCATTCTCAGGGTGCTGAAAGTTCATTTCAATTGTAAGAATATCGTCCCTGCCGTCTCCGTCAGGGGAGAACGGGTCTGGATAGTAGTCCAGGAATTTCCCCGAGCCGCTGCTTTCGCCTGCGGAACAGCTGTTTATGGCACCGGGAGTGCCTCCGCTGCTGCAGCCGGTCCAGTTTGATGATTCGTATCCGCTGAAATCAGGATGATCGCGGAGACGCCTGCCGGATCCAGGCGAGAACAACTGATCTGGTGGGTCGAAGGCCCCGACAGTGTTCTCGGTCGGCTCGCTCGCGCCGAACGCTGGGCCGACATGACGCCGGAACAGCAGGCCTGGCTTGCGCGCCATTGCCGCACGGTGCGGCTGTTTCCCCATGGCCTGGCCCAAAGCGTGAAAGGTCTGGTGTGGG
>JBDLJP010000308.1:0-2662 GCA_039714295.1 Candidatus Fermentibacterota bacterium | reverse complement strand
GCCCAACTGCACGGTTTCGACGGGATGCTGTCGGTGTTCGCTAACTGTATAGGATGTCACAACTGTCAGAGCGCCTGCCCTATATGCTATTGCAGACTCTGCTACTTTGATTCTGAAACAGCGCAGCAGGATCCGGATGCGTTAATAACCGCAGCCGCAAAACGGGGCGGAGTTTCTCTTCCGGAGGACAGGATCATGTTCCATATCGGAAGGATGACTCATATGAGTTTATCCTGCGTTTCCTGCGGACAGTGTACAGATGCCTGCCCTGTTTCAATACCGGTGGCGGGAGCTTTCAGTTTTGTCGCGGATAGAACGCAGCGTACATTCGAGTACACCGCCGGACTGAACGACGGTGATCCTCTTCCTCTGCGGCAGTTCAGAAAATCGGAACTGCCCGGAATACATGAACTCGTTAGGAATGCCGAAGCGGAGGGACCCTCTCATGAGTAGCATAATCATCGATACAAGTGCTTCCAGAGGTGTAACTGAGCTTCTGAGATATCTTCTTAAGAGCGGGAGAATTGATGCCGCTCTGACTATGAGAAATAATCCTGAAAATAACACATACGACCTGGGATTGATAACAGACGCATCGAATCTTGATGAGGCTGTCCCTCTTGTTCCTGTCATGACAGTTAACACAGGACAGGTGCTATCCTCCATATCATCATCCAGAAAGAAGATGGCGGTTGTCCTGAAGCCATGCGAACTGAGAGCTTTTACGGAACTGGTAAAACGGGAAAAAGGATCGTTTGAAAATCTGCTGACGATCTCATACACCTGCGGCGGTGTGTTTCCTCTTGATCTGGTAGTTAAAGAGCAGATCGAAGAGTTGCTGCCCAAGTATAAAAAGACCATCATGAACGGTGAAATTCCCGTTAATACAAGGGATACATGCAGAGCATGCGAGCATTTCATCCCGATGAACGCTGACATTACGGTATCTGTGATAGGTGAATGCGTGCCCGGAGAAGGATGCGTGATGTATCTCAATACGGAAAGAGCTGAGGAATTCACCGAAGGTTTTGCGGGGGAGCGGAACGATCAGAAATTAGACCCGTCTGATTTGAAGAAAACGCTGGATGCCCGGCTGGCAGGGAAAGCAGATCTGTTCGCGTCAAACGCCGGAGCGGGTCTTGATCAAGTCCTGGACACGTTCGGAAAATGTGTCGGATGTCATGGATGCAGCAGCGTCTGCCCTATCTGTTACTGTCTTTTGTGCGATTTTGAATCAGCAAACTTCGATTACAATCTGCCTTATTTTGAAGAACATCTGTCGCGGAAGGGCGCATTGCGCCTGCCGCCTGACACTGTCTTCTTCCATCTTGGAAGATTGACGCATATGAGTTTTTCCTGCGTCGGCTGCGGAATGTGTTCCGATGTGTGCCCGGTCGATATCCCGGTTGCCTCGGTATTCAAGAAAACCGGAGAGAAGACAGCATCGCTTTTCGATTACCTGCCGGGAAGAGATGTTGAAGAATCGATACCGGTCATGGTTTTTAAAGAGGAGGAGTTTCCGGATATAGGATAGCTCCGTCTGCGGATTGAGCTGCCCTGCTGTTTTGGAGTATAGAATGAAGAAAGATTTCTCGCCAAGGATCACGAGCTTTCTGTGTAAGTGGTGTTCATACACAGGGGCTGACCTCGCTGGTACTGCCAGGCTGCAATACCCGGCCTCAATTATTCCTATTCAGGTGATGTGTTCAAGCAGAGTTGATCCTGTCTTTCTGATAAAGGCATTTCTGAGCGGGTCCGATGGAGTTCTGATAGGGGGCTGCCATCCGGGGGACTGTCATTATGAAACCGGCAATTATCATGCAAGAAGAAGATTCGCGATTGTGAAGGGTGTATTTGAATCACTGGGACTTGAATCACAGCGGCTGAAACTTTCCTGGATCTCAGCTTCCGAGGGACCGAAATTCGCCCGCGTTGCGAACGAGTACACAGAGGAGATAATGGAACTGGGAGAGAATCCAACAAGAAAGAGCATATTCCTGTGACTGAACGACCCGCTCAAGACAAAAAGAAATCGGTCCTTGTTCTGGGTGCAGGGATAGCCGGGATACAGGCATCTCTGGATCTGGCCGAAATGGGCATTGCGGTTCACCTGGTAGAGGATACGCCCACTATAGGCGGCAGAATGCCGCAGCTTGACAAGACATTTCCAACTAATGACTGTTCCATGTGCATTCTATCGCCCAAGATGAGCGAGTGTGTAAGACACCCTCTGATCACTCTGCACATCATGTCCAGCCTTCAGAAGATATCCGGAACACCCGGCAATTTCACATGCAGGGTTATTGAACGGGCTAAATATGTAGATCCGGTGAAATGTGTTTCCTGCGGTCTCTGTGAGGAGAAATGCCCTGTCAAAATAGAAGATGAGTTCGATATGGGGCTCCGGAAGACAAAAGCCATATCTCGATATTTTCTTCAGAGTATTCCTTCGGAGTACACGATAAACAAGGAGCATTGTCTTTATCTTACGAAGGGTGTCTGCAAACTGTGTGAAAAAATCTGCCCTACCGGCGCGATCAATTATGAAGACATTGACAGGGAAATTGATCTCAATGTAGGAGCTGTGATTCTGGCTACGGGCATTGATCCGTTCGACCCGATCGGTTTCGGTCGATTCGGATACCATCGCTACAGTAACGTT
>JBDLJP010000307.1:0-2672 GCA_039714295.1 Candidatus Fermentibacterota bacterium | reverse complement strand
GTTTTCTTTTTCATTACCTCCGGATGGCGGACCCATCCGTAGTGGTAGATCCTGGCGCCGCAGTCGGCAACGCGGAGTTTCCTGCTGTCCCTCCTGAAGCTCTGCGCGTCTTTCCAGCTCCTTATGTTCCTGCTGTTCTTAATCACCCGGATATCTCTGTCGTACCAGTTGTGCCCCCTGTGCACTCTGCTATAGTCTCCCCAGAAGTGATTGTAGCGGAATAAAAGTCCGTCAACATCATCCCTGGAGTCGTACTTCTCCATCGCTCCTGTAATCAGCGGAAAATCATCTTCATGTATCACTTCATCAGCCTGAAGGTAGAGACACCATGGATACCGGCACTGATCAAGAGCGATATTCGTCTGGTCGGCAATTGTCGCGCCGTCCACAAATCTGTCCGGATTCCAGTCGGTTTCGATTATCCTGATCTTTGGGTCGTCGATACTTCTGATGACTTCCAGTGTGTTATCGGTACAGTCGCCAACATTGACAATGTACTCATCGACTATTGGAAGAGCTGATCTGATGGATTCCTCTATGGGATAATCGAGACGAATCCCGTCCCGTACAAATGAGAATCCCGATATTTTTATCTTCCTATCCAGAATATTCCTCCGATTCCTATATCTGGAAACATATGCCAGCGGTCACCGCAATTCAAGGTTGCATGTAATGTATCATGCACTTATTTTCGTTTCTGACGTTTTCCAGGAAAGGTAATATGAATCTCTCTCTTGTAATCATTACTTTGAACGAAGAGGATACCATAGCTCGCTGTATCGGGAGTGTACCCTTTGCGGGTGAGGTAATCGTGGTGGATTCCGGAAGCACCGATTCGACTGTTTCGGCGGCTGCGAGCTGTGGTGCTGAAGTACTGTTCCATGAGTTCCAGAGCTTTTCAACTCAGAAACAATGGGCGATTCAGCAGGCTTCAGGCGACTGGGTGCTATCGCTCGATGCCGATGAATACCTGAGCGGGGATTTATCCTGTGAGATATCATCGATCATGAAAGGTGAACAGCTCCATTCAGGGTTCAGCCTGCCTTTCAGAATAAAGTATATGGGCAGACTGATGCGCTTCGGTCCATGGTCGGGCGAACGTCATGTAAGGCTTTTCAGAAACGGGCATGCCTCTTTCCCCGATTCAGGTGTGCATGAAGCGCTTGAAGTATCGGGAGGGACCATCGGGGAGCTTAAAACAGGCTGTGTAATTCATGAGTCGTATTCATCAGTGAACGATCAGATGGAAAAAATGCTGCAGTACAGCACTCTCTGGGCGGAGATGGAATTCGGGAAAGGCAGAAGATCAGGTCCATTGCAGATACTCTTCAGACCGGCATGGAGGTTTCTCTCAGCGTATTTCATCAGGGGAGGCTTCCTGGAGGGACTTCCGGGGTTTGCGGGGTCGATTGTCACGGCTTATTACGTTTTTCTCAAATGGATGATTCTGTACGAAAGGAAGCACTTGGAATGAACCGGATCAATATTCAGTATTACAAAACTGAAATAGGTGAGCTTATACTGGGTACTTTTGACGGCAGTCTCTGCCTGCTTGATTTCAGATACAGAAAAATGAGAACGATCGTTGATAACAGAATCAGAAAAGGGCTGAGGGCTGAATTCGCAGAGCAGGATGATGAAGTTCTGAAAAACACAGAAGAACAGATTGATGAATATCTTAACGGGGATAGAAAAGAATTTGATATTCCCCTCTTAACGGTGGGAACCGATTTTCAGAAAAGTGTGTGGAATACTCTTATGAAAGTCCCTTATGGATCTACTTCAACATATCTGCAGCTGGCAAAGAATATCAACAACGAAAAGGCTGTTCGAGCTGTAGCCAGCGCGAACGGAGCAAACTCCATCGGTTTGATTATTCCCTGTCATCGAATAATCGGAAGCAATGGGGAACTTGTCGGGTACGGGGGCGGGCTGCCGGTAAAAAAACGCCTGCTTAAACTGGAACAGAGTACCAAGGTATCCGATGCGTAGTACTAATCTCCTGTATGGATTAGCGATCCGGGCAGTCTGTATATCTCCATCCGCGCGATCGTATCTCCCGGAGCATATAATCTGACAGTACAGGGAAGGTCGGAAGGCAGACCGAAATGCAGTGTTCCGCCATTCTGGCTTGTCGTTCCGCTTCCCCCCTCGACCTGACGCATAAGTGTAACGCCCTGCTGCTCAAGTGTGACTGTGCAGCCAATACCGGAAGGATTGATCCCTTCCGGAGGGTCCACATTAACAAGCATCCAGTTACCGCCTGCTGTTACATTTTCCAGAAGTGAGGGACCGTCTCCGGAACCCACCGCAAGATCCAGTCTTCCGTCAAGGTTGTAATCCGCCGCTGCGGCTCCCCAGCCATTGAAAACCCTGGCTCCCGAAAGCCATGTAACATCCTCAAAAGTTCCGTTTCCCATATTCAGGTAGAGAAAACTGCGTCTGTCAGAGTATATCGAAGTAATGTAAAGATCAAGCCATCCGTCATTATTGAAATCACCCCATAGAGGGTTGGAATGCGTTTCCTCGAATCTGATACCGGCAGAGCTTCTGACGTCTGCGAAATATCCGTCATGCTGTTCAAAAAGCATGCTTCTGTCTGAGAACTGGATGTATCTTGGATGGGCAAGATTGGCAGAGAAAAGGTCCCAGTCTCCGTCATTGTCATAATC
>JBDLJP010000306.1:0-2688 GCA_039714295.1 Candidatus Fermentibacterota bacterium | reverse complement strand
AGGAAACGGCCCGCTAATCCGAAGTAAGAACCATCAGATACTCCCCGTTGGAGGGCGCAAGTATATCTCTGGGAAAACCATCGATGCTGATAACCGAAACAACTTCGGGTTCCATATGGGAAAATGAAAATCCAAAAGTTGTTATTACCGTATTTCCTGATTCTGTCCTGCTCATGACGAATAGATATCCCAAATATCCAATG
This sequence comes from Candidatus Fermentibacterota bacterium, assembly GCA_039714295.1. GTDB lineage: Bacteria > Fermentibacterota > Fermentibacteria > Fermentibacterales > JCC-6 > Aegiribacteria. The sequence continues at coordinate 2,485 of JBDLJP010000306.1, read as the reverse complement.
CCGGGATTGAAGCACATATCCACAGGGTGTCCTTCTACATTAACTGAAGCTACGGTTTCAATCACAGCATAACCCCGCACAAAATACAGATACCCGTTACTGGCGCTCCATTGGGGACAGCATACCACATATACTGAATCCGAGCCTATGGGCATAACCTTGGAACAGGGGGAACCGGCAGATACCTGCAGGTACCTTGCGGTTTCCGAAAGGTTAAGCCAGATACCGTAAATAGAACCTGCATCATCCGAACAGACAGCTACGATATGGCGACCGCCAATGGGTTCAATCATTACATCGGCAAGGGGAAACAGCGTATTGCTGGTGAACTCGGTATGATTGTTGCTGGTCCATATTTCACCTATGTAATCCTCTGAAGAATCGGTAAAATAGAGTCTTCCCTCGGTTGAAGATGCACAGATCGAGCCGGGTTTCGCCCCCGGGCTGAACTGGTCTTCTACCGAATTGGAAGCAAGATTCACCTCAATTACCTGAGATCCCGGACCCAGAACATAGAGGTTTCCATTAGTGGCTGATGCGGCATCACCGTATCCTGCTCCGGAGCTTCCCCCTATTGCATACGAGGTGTCAACGATCATCTGCTCTGAATCTATTCTGCTGAGCGTTCCATCGGCACTGAGAAGAATAAGCCTGTCCGGACCATCTGAAAGAAGAGTTCTCCCCTCCTGCAGCCCACCCATGAATCTCTCCACCTGGAAATCCGAAGTACGGATGAATGTAATACGGGACTGGTCATTACTCTGGTACTCCATTACCTCATGACATCCGAGTGCTGCTATCAGGAGTAACAAAAAGGGAATGTAAACAGATCTCATTTGTGATTCCTCCAAAATACCTAGAAATACATATCAAGACTCAGCAGAAAATGTCTTGCAGGTGAATATGCGCCCGGATTACCCATAACGCCTCCGGGATCTCCGGTGGTCTGGTAATAGGATGTATCGAATATCCTGTCCACATTGGTTCTGTTGAAAAGGTTGAAAACTGTTAAGCTGGCTCTTAGTTCCAGAGGGTTCAACCAGAAACGGCGCGACAGCTTCGCATCGGTCTGCATTGTCCACGGATAGCGTTCATTGTTAACCATGGGTATTACGGATGCCCCTGAAGGAGGAGAGTATGGAAAACCGCTTCCGAAAGCCCAGTCAATGGCCAGTTCAATACCTTCAAGGGGATACATCCCGTAGATCCGCGGACCGCTTCCTCTCGGAAGAGAGTAAGTAAGATGCGCAGAAGCGGTATGCCGCTGATCCCAGTCCAGGTAGTTATCCTCCGTGGGAGGTATGGTATCTCCCATTGCGGAGTACTCGAACTGAGAAGTAGCCGAAGAGTACCTCCCTTTGGCAACTGAATATGTGTAGTTGATATTTCCCGAAAGATAATCCCCCGGAAGTCTGACAAAAGTGACCTCCATACCGCGAATAGTACCATGACTGTCATCGTTGGTGTACTGGAAAAATTCTCCCAGACTCGAATCGTAATGGATTGATGTCCTCACGAGACCGGTAATGTCTTTATAGAATCCAGATACAGCCAGGGTGATATCATTTGAGAAGCGGTGCCTCAGGCCTGCTTCGTAACTTACAGTCCGCTGTACATCAAGATCGGGATTTCCCACGATGCTGGCAGCTTCATTTGCGTTGTAATCTGTTCCGAAATACATCTGATTCATATTTGGCATCTGGAAGTAGTGACCATATGTGCAAAAGAAAACATCCCTGTCCGATATGGGATTGGTCATTCCTACCCTGGGACTTACCTGATACTTGGCTGAAGCAGGATGGAGTTCCAGGTCATCAGGGGACATAATGGAAGCGTTAGGTTCGAAATAATCGAATCGGAGACCGGCGTTCAAGACCAGACCACCGGTAAAACGGGAAGCTAATTCCGCATAGGCACTTCCTGAATGCGGGTATGCCTTCCAGAGACTTGCATACGTTGTAAGCCAGTTCTCAATATACGCGCTGTAGTCGTAAAGGTCGTAGTAGTTGGCTTCAAGTCCTGTACTCAGTTCCATAACAGTGTTAATCTTGCTTGTAAAATCAATTTTACCGGTCGTGACATAATTGCTGGATTCAAGCCATACATCAGGATGGATACCTGAATGGTAGAATCCTGTTGAATCCATCACTCTTGGTTCGATAGCTGTAAAGAATATCCAGTCAGATGGTGAAAATCCCTCACCGATATATCCTCCATCTTCATCTCTGATTCGCTGCCACTGGCAGAAACGGTTCCAGCTGACCTTAAAATCGATGAATGACCTTTCTCCGAGCATCTGAGTAAGACCTGTTGTGACACCGTAATCCTCTTCGAATCTGATGGGAATGGCGTAATCAGGATTCTGCGCCAGGTAGGGTTCTTCAGAGATATAAACCGGGTGTTCGAGCATGGACCAGCTCCACTCATCCCACCCGTTCTGTCTGTAGTAATAGTGGCCGTTCACCCAGATCCTTGTCCCCCCGGT
>JBDLJP010000305.1:0-2696 GCA_039714295.1 Candidatus Fermentibacterota bacterium | reverse complement strand
GATCAGCATGCAGCCCATGAAAGGATACTGTTTGAAACGGTCCTGAACTCCATGAACAGTGATTCGGATTCCGGACAGCAGAAACTCCTCCTTCCAGAGCATATCATGCTTGATGCATCCGAAAGAGAGCAATTGAGTACTTACGCTCCTGTGCTTAACAGGTCCGGTTTTGACTTCCATATTGACGGGGAAACATTGATTCTTACCGCTGTTCCTCCGGGTACCTTTCATGGGATAGGAGCACTGAGGGAAATACTCAGATCCCTGTCGGATCCTGAAAATGAAGATATGCCCATTCGTGAGAGAGTGGCTGCAGCCGCAGCATGTGCGGGTGCTGTGAAGTTCGGTGATTCTCTTTCTCCCCTTGAGACAAGGCATCTCGTAGATCAGCTCTTTTCCACATCTGATCCGTTTCATTGCCCCCACGGAAGACCGACACTTATTGAGATCTCTTTCGATGAGCTGGGTGAGAAATTTGGACGATAGCCCCGGTACTGAACCAGTACCTGTACTTGCCGGATGCACTGCCTCCGGAAAAACCGGAGTTCTACTTAAACTGAAGCAGAAATACGATATAGAGGTTGTAAACGCAGATTCCAGACAAGTTTACAGGGGTCTGGATATAGGAACGGCGAAGCCTTCAGCTGAGGAGCAGTCCATTCTTCCACATCACCTGATCGATATTATTGATCCGGATGAGATTTTCTCTGCAGGGATGTTCGCGAGGGAAGCAACTAGATTGATCTCCGAGATCAGAATCAGGGATTCGATTCCAGTGGTAGCCGGGGGAACAGCCCTCTACCTCATGGCTCTTACCGGAGGATTTGACCCGATGCCGCGAAGGTGCGAAGGGGTAAGGGAAGGTCTGGAGGTTATTGAGCGGGAAGTACCAGGTGTTCTCTACCGTATGCTTAAGAGCCTTGATCCTGCAACAGCACTCCTTACCGGAGAGGCGGATATCAGAAGACAGATAAGAGCGCTTGAACTGTACTCTTTAACAGGTTCACTTCCTGCGGCTCTGCGGAAGGGCGGGGATCCGGATCTCAGAAGGATGTTCCGGATTGTCGGTATTGCTCTGCCGAGGGAGGAGCATCGCAGGAGAATAAGATCGAGAGCTTCTGCAATGATCGATAATGGATTGATAGATGAAGTCCGATCTCTTCTAAGTGCTGGCTGGGGAAGAGAAAGTATACTCGGTGGGACTATCGGGTACAGTGAAGTACTTGATTTTCTGGATGGTACTATTGCCTCAATAGAAGAAACCATAGATGCTATTTCCGCAAACACATGGCACCTTGCACGAAAACAGAAGAATATGTTCGGGCGCATAAAAGACATTACCTGGGTCGAAGATGATCAGGAAATGATAGAAGAATTACTATTAAATGAAGGGGGATTCTAATGGAGAAAAGGGAATCGGGAGAAATACTCGAGCACATGCTCCTGGAAGAGGTTCTGATAGAGGATATAGAATTTATCGATCCTCCTGATGAATGGGATCCGGAACTGCATCAGAAGGAACCTAATGTCCCTCCAGTGCTTATTGAGGAGCAGTCAAATGAGAATACTGAAGAGAAACCGGAATCCAGAGAATACACTCTTCTGGCTCATCACAGGAGTTTCTGGAAAGCTAATTCCAAGGGTCTGTCCACTATAAGAGCACTGGTTGTGCGCAGCAGTGTACATATATCCCTGGCTCACGAATCCATCAGGAACTGTACTGAAGAAGCGCTGCTGTTCGATGCTCTTCTTCGTAACGGATTATGTGAAAACAGAAGCAGGCTCTCGGAGCTTCTCGGGTATTCGAGGGCAAGAATTACGCAGATACTCAACCTTCTTAAACTCCCTGCCGCAATGCGTCAGAAACTCCTTCTGACAGATGAGATCAGCGAGTTTCAGCTTCGATCTATAGTCCGGGTAGCTGATAAAGATGCTCAGAAAAACATGTTCAACCACCTTCTGAAGGGGAAGCTCACCGGAAGGCAGATGGCTCTTTTCAACACAGAGAAAAAGATAATCGATGCGGAGGACATTGAGCCGCTGGTGGATATAGAGGATCTTATGGATGCAGATGTTCAGGTGGATGAAACTTATGTTATCGAGCAGAAGGAGCAGGAGGAAATATCGGATGAAGCGGCTTCGGGCAATGTTGTCCTTTCGTCATATACATCAGAACTGATGAAGTATCTGGTATTCAGAGGCAGCGAGTGGGAAAAAGAACTTGAGAAAAGTGGTGTCAGCCGGATAGATATGGAATTCCTGACCGGAATCTCAAAGCTTCGAACCGGTCTTTACAGTGCAGCTGTAGAAATCCTTGAAGGAGTTATAGAAGCTAACCCGTACTACGCACCGGCGTATTTTTATCTGGGCAGATGCAGAAACCTCATGGGAGATCCGGCTTCTGCTGAGAGTGCGCTGAGATCGGCTCTTGAAATGCTGCCTGAAGAACCGGATTATCTCGTGGAACTTGCAATAGTCCTTGAGAAACTTAAGAGAGATACCGAAGCCTCTTCATTCTACCGAAAAGCCGGTTCAATTCGAAAAAAATCGCGGAGTGGAGTTATCAATTGAGATACAGAACAATTCTGCTCTTTCTGTTTATTCTTATCTCATGCGCGAAAATGGCGCCGCCAGGCGGTGGACCTGTGGATGAGACTCCACCGGAAATCCTTTCCGTGTTTCCCGCTCCGGGATCC
>JBDLJP010000304.1:0-2698 GCA_039714295.1 Candidatus Fermentibacterota bacterium | reverse complement strand
TCCGCATTACTTCTCGCGCTCTTTACAGGTCTGCTTCTGGCTTCTATTCCCTGTAAATTCACTCTGCTTAAAGGTGCACGGAGATATGGTCTTGCAGCGATAATTGTTCTGATAGCCGTTCTTCTCGGAGCTGTTGCGATACCGCATTACTTGAATGCGATGAGGTCAGGGAGAGAGCTGTTCCGTGGAAAAGATATGTACCTTGTCCATATACAGTCAGGTATAGACAATGCTCTGAACGCTGCTCAGGACTGGCAGAACACAGGCAATCCCGATGCTGCGGATAGAGCTCTTTACTATTACGACAGCGCAGTACAGGCCGCAGACAGTTCGATAGCATGGTGTGAAAAATGTGTTGAAACAAATCACGCTGAGCTCGGCGGATGGTACGCTCTCGGCAGTGCGTACATATCAGCTTCACACCTGCATCAGCGCATATCTCCACCGATGACGAATATCCTTCGAATGAACGGAAGGGTTGCGGAAGATCCGCAGGAGTCCGAAAGATATTTAACGCTGGGTCTTGCAGCTTACGATTCACTTATTGCTATAGCTCCGGATTACGCTGAACTTCACAATAATCTTGCACTTGTATGGCTGAACCTCGGACATCCGGATAGAGCCCTTGAAGAGCTCAGGGCAGCCTGGGACCTCCATGCTCACAACAGAGCGGCTTACGCTGCGAAAGTAGATATACTCAACACACTTGTACAGTCCCGTGATGGTGTGTACCTGCACTGGCAGATGACATTGCAGATGGTTGATAAACTGGTATCTGTCAACGACGAGAGAGAAAGAAGAACCGAACTGCTCAAAATGCTTATGTTCGATTACGGCACAACATTCTTAAGATACAGAGACTCTGCTGACAGTCTCAGGGTCGAACTCGTCAGTATCCTCAACTCCGATTACCCCGATATTGCTTCCGAACTGGATTTGTACACTCGAATGCAGATAGAGGAGATGCAGAACAGTCTGAATGTTCTTCAGGAGTTCGAAAATGGAGATACAGCAGCAGCCCGGACATACCTCAGCGGTTTTACTCCCGCTCAACTTGAAATCCTTCCTGTTCACCGCGCTTTGAATGCACGCATCCAGATCGCGGAGGGTGATATTGAGGGAATGTATACGGTCATTGATATACTGAACAGCTTCAGGTCCGCTGATTTTGATGATCTTACAGCCTGGCCGATGGATGTATCACAGATGATCGATGATTTGATTGAAGCGCTTTTAAGCTCCGGTCTGAATGATCGTGATGAGAGAGAGATGTACCTGTCCTGTGAATCCATTTTACTCGGATTAGACAGACGCATGTTCGAGATAATCGTTTTCATCGAATCCTCACCATCCATCAGGGAAGCATCCGCCTTTATCAGTGATGACCTGGAGACCCTGTGGAAAGATATCGGCGGACCGCTGTACTGTTTTATGAGAATGAGGGATGAGTTTACCGGAGCGCCCATTATGCTTGAAGAATCATTGTTCCATGACTCTTACTCAGGAATACTGGGAATTGAAGAGCAGGATTCGCTCAATGCGGAGTCAGTTAAACTTGAAATACAGTGGCTTTACGTTCTTTTCTGTTCATCCTACAACGGTATACCGCATTACAGTCTTGTTCAGGGTGCAAGGACGGTCTCACTGATCGGTGATGCCCGTGAAAAACTGGTTAACATCATAGGAGAGAGCGAGACGCAGTACCAGATAGCATCGATGCTCAATGATCTCTCTGATAACCCGATTATACAGATCGGTGATGAATCCTCGAATTATATCGAAGCACTCAGGAGCGATTTAATAATGGGTAGAATAACGCAGCCTGACTTGCCATAAACACTGGAAAGAACTAGATTTCACTTAATGATTGCGCTGAAGAGTCACATGATTCAAAAGGCGGTGTCTAACCGTCTTTATTTTTTATTGTTGAATGCAGGATAAATGGATACTTCCGATCTCTTTGAAGCTATTGAGAATATTGTAGACGAAACCGGCGTCCTGCTGGTTGATATGTCAATTAAGAATATTGGCAGGAGTCACATGATAAGGCTCCTTGTTGACAGACCCGAGCGGATAAACATTTCTGAATGTGCCAGTCTGTCAAGAGAAATAAGGGACTACATAGACGGAAAGATGCTCTTGACTAATTACAGACTCGAAGTCAGCTCTCCTGGAATTGGGCGGCTTCTCGGCACAGAGGTCGACTGGATAAGATCAGTCGGTAGATATCTGTCAATAGAGATGGAAAATGATACCTTTATCGACTGGCTTGAGGAGTACAGCGATGGATCCCTTAAGTTCAGGGAAGGCAGGATAGTAACTCCTGACGAGATCGTGAAGGCAGTGGAAGTACTGGATTGATGAAACCTGTTTTAAGTTATGCGAGGAGATAAAAGTGTCGGATAATTATCAGAGAATAGAAGCCCTGGCTGCGGTGATAAGAGAAAGCAAAGGCGCGAACCAGGAACTTCTGCTTGAGTGGCTTAAAAAAGGACTGCTGGAAGCAACCGGGAACGAATACGGAACTCCGCAGAATATCAAAGTAACATGGGATCAGAAAACAGATGATGTACAGATAGTAGCTCTTATGAAAGTAGTCAGGGAGATAGAACCGGAGATGGATCATCTTCAGATCACAAGGAAAAGAGCCAGAAGATACAATCCCGATGCGGATTACGATGAGGAAGTCGGTGGACCT
>JBDLJP010000303.1:0-2702 GCA_039714295.1 Candidatus Fermentibacterota bacterium | reverse complement strand
TCCGGAGTTCACTTCAACTCCGCTTAAACCTAATCCGCTCTTCAAAGCCTTCATAGAAGCCGCCGGCAGATATGCATCTGAATAAATCACAGACATCTGAAATTGGTGAGTATTGCGGTCTGTGCGGTATAAGCGGATTCAACGGGGATTCGGTCGCGCTCGTAGCCGAGGGATTACTGGCTCTTCAGCACAGGGGTCAGGAGGCAGCTGGAGTTCTGACCTATTCCGACGGCAGGATGAAACTGCACAAAAGAAAAGGCACAGTATCCGAGGCTATGTCCGATATTCCGCCTGACTTCTTGGGCGGCGGAATCGATGCAGCTATGGGGCACGTAAGATATGGGACGTACGGGGGCGGCGGGGTTGAGAATGCTCAGCCATTGATGGTTAGTATGGCCGGGTTTCAAATAGGGATCGCCCATAACGGGACCCTGTCAAATGCCGTAATACTGAGAGAAGAGCTGCAGCGTCAGGGAGCGATATTCATGACGAATACCGATACTGAAGTTGTTCTTCATCTTATGTCCCGTCATCTTGAACAGACCGGCTTCAATATTCGCGAGGCTCTGGAGATAGCTCTGGGCAGGCTGCAGGGAGCCTATTGTTTCCTGTTAATGACCCCTGATGGTATGTATTCTGTGAGAGATCCTCTTGGATTCAGACCCCTGAACCTCGGCAGATTCGAGGAGGGGGGATGGATTATCGCCAGCGAAACCCTGGCTTTTGATGTATGCGGCGCTGAATATGTGCGAGAGATTAACGCCGGTGAGATCCTTTTCATCCCGCACGATACATTCGTTCCTGAATCGGAGCGGTTCAGTACCGAACTGAGCCTTTTCCCTAACAGGCCCGGGCTTGCTCAGTGTATTTTTGAGCATGTTTATTTCGCAAGACCGGGAAGCAGAATATTCGGAGACAGCGTTTATGCCACAAGGCTGGCCATGGGGCGTCAGCTTGCCAGGGAATATCCCGCGGAGTGCGATGTAGTCGCTCCGGTTCCGGATAGCGGAATGTTCGCTGCAATGGGTTTCGCGCGGGAGCTTGGATTGCCATTCGATATGTGTTTCACCCGTAATCATTATGTAGGCAGGACATTCATCAATCCTTCTTCAGTAAGACGGGCAACAATGGTTATGAGAAAACTTCAGCCCATTCCAGAGGCTGTGAAAGGCAAGAGGCTGTGTGTTGTGGAGGACAGTATTGTAAGAGGTACCACAAGCCGAGCCAGAATAAGGGCTCTCCGGGAAGCCGGAGCGACAGAGGTTCACATGAGAGTGAGCTGTCCTCCACACAAATACGGCTGCTATTTCGGTATAGATTTTCCGGAACCGTCGAAGCTGATCGCAAGGAATTTCACAATAGAGGAAATTGCCGCACAGCTGGAACTTGACAGTCTGGGGTATCTTTCAAAGGAGGGAATGCTGAGCTGTGTCAGGGCTCACGATCCCTGTGATTACTGCACAGCATGCTTCGATGGTGAGTACCCCGTTGAACCACCCGAGCATTTCTCGGAATATGATGGGTATAAAAGCCACAGTTAAGGAGATATTATGGTTCGCGGCGGAGTAGCGATTCTTGATTTTGGGTCACAGTACAATCAGCTGATAGCCAGAAGAATCAGAGAAATGGGTGTATACTGTGAACTTATTCCCGGGAATGTACCGCTGTCCGAGGTGATGCGGATTGAACCTGCCGCGATAATCCTCTCAGGAGGACCTTCAAGCGTGTACGATAAAGATTCACCTCATCCTGATCCGGCTGTTTTTCAGATCGAGCTGCCGATACTTGGAATCTGTTACGGAATGCAGCTGCTGGCTCTTCATGAGAACGGCAGGGTAGAGGGCGGGTACTCCCGGGAATATGGACCTGCTAGACTGTACTTCGAAAAAGACTACGATATTTTCAGTAGTATAAAACCCGGTCTTCAGGCCTGGATGAGTCACGGAGACAGAGTTGTAGAGGTGCCGGAAGGATTCACTACAGTAGCTTCCACGGAGTCACTTCCTGTTGCTGCCATAGCTGATGTAACCAGACGAAGGTACGGAGTTCAGTTTCACCCGGAGGTGAATCATACGGAATTCGGAGAGAAGCTGCTGAGGAATTTTGTTTTCGGGATATCCGGTATTTCTCCAAACTGGAGCATGAAAACATTCCGGAAGAAATCGATAGAGATTGTGCGGAAGGAACTTGCCGGGGGAGGAGATGTTATCCTCGGACTTTCCGGCGGTGTGGATTCTTCCGTTGTGGCAGCGCTTCTGCATGAAGCGGTTCCCGAGCGGTTTACTCCGATCTTCGTGGACAACGGTCTCTTGAGAATGGGCGAGCGGGAAGAGGTAATAGAAACTTTCGGTGGTCATTTCGGGATGCCGCTTAAGGTTATTGACGGTTCTGATGAGTTCCTTTCCGCTTTGAGCGGAGTGACTGACCCGGAGAAAAAAAGAAAGATCATCGGCAGGATTTTCATTGAGCTATTCGAGAAAGCCGCATCCGATATCAATAATGTGACTCATCTGGCTCAGGGTACACTCTACCCGGATGTTATAGAGAGCGTTTCCGTTCGAGGACCTTCCGCGACAATCAAGAGTCATCACAACGTGGGCGGTCTGCCCGAGAGGATGAATCTTAAACTGCTCGAACCGCTTCGGGAGCTGTTCAAGGACGAAGTAAGGGAGCTTGGGCGTGAACTGGGGCTGCCTGAGCGC
>JBDLJP010000302.1:0-2712 GCA_039714295.1 Candidatus Fermentibacterota bacterium | reverse complement strand
AGAAGCGGTTCTTCGCTTCGGTGATGAGTTCGGCGGATGTCTCCGAAGCTCCGGGGAATACTGCGAAGGAGCTCGCAGGGCAGACCTTGTCCTCGACAAAAAGTTTTCTTCTCTTCAGGACCGTCGCAATGAAATCAAGAAGGCGTTGCTCGAGGAATTCGATCCTGTGATGGCTTTCAAGCGAGATCACAGCGAATATATCCGGCTCGATCCAGGAGAAATAATCGGTCTTTCTTACCTGTTTCCGAACCCCGATACTCAGTTCGTTTATCAGCTCGAGTGTCGTATTGTACTCGCTTTTCAGAATTTCTTTAAGCCCGTTTACCTTGTAGAGCGTGACTATAAATCCGTGGTGATACCTCTCCGCGCGTTCTATCTCCTCGTTCACTCTCTCCAGAAGTATTTTCTGGTTTGAGCGGAGCAGGTCGTCAAATGAGGCCGCTTTGCCCTCTCTTTTCTCAACGTCGCGGTCGTGAAGGATGGGCAGGATTATCTCGGATATCCTGGAGAGGAGTTCGAGCTCGTGAGTGCCGAAGATGGAGGGATCCAGAGGTGAACCCGGAACCCGGTCGTATCCGATGAAGTAGGCCTTGAAATCACTTGTACCGATGAATGGATAGATTACGAGGGACCTGTACGGAGGCGGACTGTCGTACGCTCCTATATCCCTTGAAAGAAAGCTGATGCACTCAGGTTTGCCCTGTTCCAGTGCGCGGACCAGCATCTGTTCATCTGTAGCCCTGAGGACGGACCATTCCTTTTCATCCTCGGGGAATCCGAAATACGTCGCTTCCTCGATTCCTGATCCGATGAAATGGAAACTCCCTCTACTCGCGCTGATGATCGGCGAGATGAGCCCCGGAAGCATCTTCAGTTTGTCTCTCAGGACCGGAGCACCCATAAGTGCGGGGGTCAGTCCTGAAAGGTCCTCGAGGCTGCGCATCTTGCGAGACTGCCGTAGTTCCCTTAACTGGGTATAGACGAAAAAGCCGAGCTGGAAGCGCAGCACGTCCTTGATCTTGATAAAGCTCTCCAGTGAATCGAGACTGGAGAATTCAAATAGCGCTACGCCCAGTGGATCCTCGTGTTCGAGCGGGATGTAGATCGAAGTCAATGCGTCTCTGCGTCCGGATATCTTGAGGCCGGCGTCATGATTAGCCTCAGTCATCATGACCTCTTCCCTGTTCACATAGGATCGTGCGAGGCTTCCCTTGATGCAGTGTATCCGCGGCGCTCTCCCTCCATCCTGGATCTGCTGGTCGCTTCCGCCGAGGATCAACCAGTCACCTTCATCGGTCGCCGTATAGATCGTGACAGTATCGGCGGAGAGGATGTCTGCCAGTGCACGGCAGAGGAAGAGAAACTTGTCATGAAAATCGATTTCTTTCTGGAAAAGCGATTCGATATAGTTTCGGATCCTGAATTCTGTTTCCCGTATCTTCTCAGTATCGATCCTCATATGCTGCGCGAGGATCGGAGATATCTTTGAAGCGAGAAGATCTATTGTATCACGGTCGTTTTCATCCAGTCTGCGCTCCCCTTCGCTGGTCGAAATATTGAGTACTCCGACAAGTGTATTCCCGATTGCGAGAGGCGCGGATACCGAACTGCTGATCGCCTCTCTTTCCCGTCCATCCCTGTAGAGTGGATCGTCCACAAGATCGTGTACAAGCAGCGCCTCTCCACTCTCGGCTACCTTGCCGGCGATTCCCGTTCCGACTTTCTGCCTTGTGCCTGAGATCACCTCCTGGCTCAGTCCCATCGCATAGCCGATATACAGTTCACCTGTCTTTTCGGAGTGGAGCATGATCGAACCGCTGGAGGCCTCTACCGCCCTTACCGATATCTCGAGGAGCCATTTCAGCAGTCTGTCGCGGTCAGTGATCCTGTTAATATACTGGAGAGCCTGTTCGAGGTGCCTCGGCCAGGGAGGCTTCTCGGTGGGTTCCGTCTTATTCCCGGTAGCGCTGTCGGCCATGCTCGAGGCCGCTTCTGATGGATTGAGTATCTTGACACCTGAGTGAGAGAGCATGCCCAGTTCAGAGTTATAGGGGCCCCCTTTTCCCGAAACTACGACATAATCCGCCTTTTCGAAGGTCTTTAGAAAGGACCTGTCGGTAAATATGGGGACGCCGATGATCTCGGCCACTTCCATTGCGACGGCTCTGGGATCGCGATCATAGATTCCCAGGATCTCGAACCCAGGGTCCCTGTGGTATTCGCTGAGGATATTGAGTTCATCCTCGCCGCCACCCAGAATGGCAATTTTTGCCGCCTCCACTTTTTCCTCCGGACAGATACCCTGAAACACGGTTTTCCGGTGGAAAATTCAGCAAGAAACAAGCCATCCGGGCTTATTTGGAGTCTCTGGAAAGGATATCCTTCAGTCCGGCAAGGAACTCAAGGGCCTGAATAGGAGTCAAGTGGTCTGTTTCCAGGGAGTTAATCTTGTCGCGGAGCTCATCTGCGGGATGAAAGAGGCTCATCTGGCGCTCAATCGATATCGCGCCTGTATCTGGACCTGATGTATCCCTTTCAAGCATTTCCAGGATCTCGCCAGCTCTTGAGACAACACTTGAAGGAAGTCCCGCAAGTTGCGCTACATGAATACCATAACTGCGGTCACTCTTGCCTTCCTCGACATGATACATGAATACTATCGAATCTCCCCATTCCTTAACGGCGATCCTGACGTTCTGGATCCGTCCGAAC
>JBDLJP010000301.1:0-2721 GCA_039714295.1 Candidatus Fermentibacterota bacterium | reverse complement strand
GAGGACGAACTATGGCGGAGAATACAAATTGTGAGGAAGATCTGCGGAAAGAAAGTATCCCTGAGCTGGAACAGCCCCAGGATGGCTGTTCTGGAGGGGCTGCTTTCTCTTGGTAATGACGAAGATACTGCCGATTTGCTGGAGAAAGCTGTACTGCAGGGAGCAAGGTTTGACGCATGGACTGACAGATTCAGATGGGATATATGGAAGGATCTGATCGAAGCCTGTGATAACCTCCGGGCACAGATGCAGACTGGCACCCGACCGGGAGACACTCTTCCATGGAGTTTTATTTCTACGGGTGTCTCGGAGACTTTTCTTGAATCGGAGAGCAGACGCTATTCCGAGAGCCTGGATACTCCCGATTGCAGGGAAAGGGGATGCAGCGGATGCGGAGCCTGCACGGGAACCGGGAAGATCAGTGAAATTCGCCCTCTGAACATCACTTCCGCTCAGCCGGGATCATCGGCAGAATGTGCTGCCGTATTGAGAGTGCGATATTCAAAGACAGACTGTGCGGCATTCACTTCCCATCTTGATATGGTGCGGATGTGGGGAAGAGTACTGAGACGTTCAGATTTGCCTGTATCATGGTCTGATGGTTATGTTACAAGGCCTAGAGTGCATTTTGGGCCTCCTCTTCCGCTTGGTATTGAGAGTATTGCAGAATATATAGATATAAATTTGAATACAATACCTGCTATCGGGGCTGAAGAGCTTCTAAACCGGTTCATGCCTGCAGGTCTCAGGGTCGAGGAAACCTGGATGCTTGCCCCGGATGCTGATCCGCCTGACGGAGGCTCGATCGCGGCCGGATACATTGTATCATCGGATTGCGAAATGTGGACACAGGAGGAAGCTGCAAGGATTGCTGAGCTACTTGGCAGAAATGAACATGTACTCAGCGTAAATGGAAAAGATAATTGTGTCGAATTTATGACACTGACAGAAAGCAGGAAATCCCGTCCGGATCTGCTTCTTTCCGATATGCTGGATTACCCGGTAAGAATTAAACGGACGGATATATTTACTTGTTACGAAAGTAATTGCTGGGGATCATTCAGATCTCTCAGCAGAGATATGGAGAAGAAGTTCTTTGAAAGTTGATTTTATAATAAACTCCCATCCGGAAGTTACAAGAATCGGTATTCTTGAAGACAACAGGCTGATGGAGATAATAGTTGAAGACGGCAACGAGAAAAGACAGGTAGGGAATATCTATCTGGGAAAAGTTAATGCCGTACTGCCCGGAATGCAGGCTGCCTTTGTTGATATAGGCCTCGAAAGAAGTGCCTTTCTGCATGTAAGTGATACCCGCTCCGGAGCTGTGGATACCGATATGTTTGCCAAATCCCTCGCCAGCGGCTTACCCGCAAGCACAAAAGAGATACACGATCCGATAGAGAAAGTTCTGAAAAAGGGACAGGATATACTTGTACAGGTTACAAAGGAACCTATCGGAACCAAAGGCGCGAGGGTAAGCACCAGAATCTCAATCGCCGGAAGATACATTGTCAGTATGCCCGGTGAATCGGTCACAGGGATATCCAGAAAGATCAGTGACCGGACGGAAAGAGGAAGACTCAGGAAGATACTCTCATCAGTAAAGACCCCCGGGTACGGCATTATCGCCAGAACCGCGGGAATCTCCCAGGATGAGAAATCCTTCAAGGTCGATATGGATACGATTGTGGCAAAGTGGAAGGAAGTAGGACAAGCCGCCCTTAAGAAGAAGTCCCCTTCTCTTCTTCATCAGGAACAGGATATCGTGACCATCACCATGAGGGATCTGGTCACCCTGGGCACCCATTCCATAGTTACCGATTCAAAAGTGGTAGCAAGGGAAGCTAAGAAGTATCTGAAAACCTATGCCAGCGGAATGACAGGCAAAGTAAAGTATTACAGAGGAAAAACCCCGATCTTTGATCATTTTGGAATAGAACAGGAGATAACGGGGATAATGGACAGAGAAGTTCCTTTGAAAAGCGGAGGGTCGCTTGTCATAGAACATACAGAAGCTCTCGTGGCAATCGATGTCAATACAAAGAGGTATGTGGGTAAAAAGAAGCAGGAATACACTATCCTCAAGACAAATATGGAGGCGGCAAAGGAAGTTGCGCGGCAGCTCCGTCTGCGCGACCTCGGCGGAATCATAGTCATCGATTTTATCGATATGGATTATCCTGATCACAAGGAAAAGGTGCTTAATACCCTCAGGAGTGAACTGGGACGGGACAGATCGCCTACTAAAACATGCCAGGTCAGTCCTCTGGGATTGGTTGAGATGACCAGAAAAAGGGTTCGTCCAAGCGTTTTTCAGTCTCTCTCGCAACCCTGCACATGCTGCGGCGGTTCAGGCAGGGTGATGTCCCCTGTGTCAACAGCTACCAGACTGGGACGGTTTATTGAAAGAGCATCCCTCGACAAGAGGCACAGAAATCTTGTAATTTCCGTCCATCCGATACTTGCCGAGTATCTGCATGAGGAGGAGGGAAAGAGGATGAATCACATTGCGTCTATTTCCAACCTCAGCATAGATATTCGTGAGGATGAACAGCTCAGGGTTGATGAATTCAAGGTGTATTCTTTAAATGTGCATGAAGAGATAACGAGTCTCTACAGTCGTTCGGGAAAATCCTGACTTACTGACTGTTTGAAATTGAATGTTAAAGCGGAGGTGAACAGTTGTACGCAATAATCGAGACCGGTGGATTTCAGTTC